>NZ_VIDT01000259.1 GCF_006519715.1 Ideonella azotifigens | reverse complement strand
TATCGTGGCCCCTGGCGAGGGCGCCATTGCGACGCAGGACCTGAACCGCATTGCCTGGTCCACGCCGGTGGACCTGATGCCGCAGTACCAGGGCGAGACCTTGCTGGTGCACTACGGCTCGCCCGTCATCACGTCCAACAACACGGTGCTGGTGCCGGTGAAGACCCAGGCCACCAGCGGCTTCCGGGTCGAGGCCCGGTCCGGCGCCACCGGCACGCTGCTCTGGTCGGCCGACACCGACTACGCCGTGCCCGCGCATCACTGGATGCCGGGCTTCCACCTGGCGCTGTCGCGCAGCAACCGCCTGTTCGTGCCTGGCGCGGGTGGCAAGGTCTATGTGCGCGATGCGGCGGACTCGGCGCAGGGTGCCCTGCAGCCGCTGGTGTTCTACGGCAGCGCTGCCTACGCCGCGGCTTCGGCCCAGCTCGATGCTGCCGTCTTCATCAACACGCCGATCACCGTCGATGCGGCAGGCAACGCCTTCTTCGGGTTCGTCGCAAATGCCGGCAACCCGGCGGGCCTGGTCAGCGGCTTTGCGCGCATTGGCGCCGATGGCCAGGGGCGGTGGATCGCCGCGGCCGATGTCTCGGGCGACGCCAGCGTCGTCAAGCCCGCCATGAATTGCGCGCCCGCGCTGTCACCCGACCTGGCGACCGTGTACGTGCTGGCCAACGCGGTCTCTGCCGGATGGTCCCAGCATGGCGTGCTGGTGGCGCTGGACAGCACCACTCTGGCGCCGCGTGCCCGCGTGGCATTGCTGGACCCGCAAACCGGCGACAAGGCCCAGGTGAGCGACGACTCAACGGCCTCACCGACCATCGGCACGGACGGCGACGTCTACATCGGCGTGCTGGAGTCCAGCCAGGGCCAGCACAACTACCGCGGCTGGCTGCTGCATTTCGACAGCACGCTGGCCACCACCAAGGTTCCGGGCAGCTTCGGCTGGGACGACACGGCCTCCCTCGTGCCGGCGAGCATCGTGGGCGGCTACACCGGCAGCTCCAGCTACCTGCTGGCCGTCAAGTACAACAACTACCTCAATGCCGGCACGGGCGACGGCCTGAACCGCATGGCCGTGCTGGACCCGAACGCCACGCAGACCGATCCGATCTCCGGCGTGCCGGTGATGCGCGAGGTCATCACCGTGCTGGGCGTGACGCCCGAGAACCCGGGCTCCGCAGCGGTCAAGGAATGGTGCGTCAACACCGTGGCCGTGGACCCGCTGACGCACTCGCTGCTGGTCAATAGCGAAGACGGCGTGCTCTACCGCTGGGACCTGGCCACCAACACCCTGAGCCAGCGCATCAGGCTCACCGGCGGCCTCGGCGAGGCCTACACGCCCACGGCCATCGGCGCCGACGGCGCGGTCTACGCCATCAACCGCTCGGTGCTGTTTTCGATTGCGGGCTGAGGGGCGACATCGCGCCAACAGTTTGGGCTGAGCCTGGCGAAGCCTTTCGCCGAGTCGGGCGCTGTGCCTGCGTCAACCCGGAATCTCCGGTTCCACCAGCCGTGCCAGCTGTTCCAGCGACTCCTGCCAGCCCAGGTAGCACATCTCCAGTGGAATGACGTCTGGGATGCCGTCCTGCACGATGTCGAGCTCGGTGCCGCAGATCACCGGCTTCAGCACCACGGTGACTTCCATCGTGCCCGGCAGGTTCGGGTCGTCGAAACGGTCGTTGTAGCGCAGGCGTTCGTTCGGCACCAGTTCCAGGTACTCACCGCCAAAGCTGTGGCCGTTGCCGGACCCGAAGTTGTGGAACGACATCTTGAAGTCGCCACCCACGCGCGCGTCCATGTGGTGGACCTGGCAGGTGAAGCCGTAAGGCGGCAGCCACTTGGCCATGGCGGCAGGTTCCAGGAAGGCGCGGTAGAGCTTCTCGGGCTTGCAGCGAAGGACACGGTGGAGTTTGACGGCACTGGTGGTCATGAGTCGTTTCCTTTGGGGATGAAGTGAGGAGCTGGTGGGATCGGAGGCAGAACGATTGTGGCGAACTGCTCGTCTCTGCACGACGATTGGGCGCTTGCAATTTCGACAGGCCTGAGATCGAGAACCCCGCAACTGAACCCGGATGTTGTCGGCGCCGACGGGGGCTGTGCGGCTCTCGGAGGTGTGGCATGCTTGTGCCTAGGCACCAACCCGGAGGCATCATGACCATTCCCGCCCACGATCTAGCAGCGGAAGTCCTTGACCTTCCGGCCGAGGAGCGGGCCCGGATTCTTGAGTTGCTGATTGCCAGTTTTGAACCGAAGTCAAGCGCGCAGAAGGCTTGGATGAGCCTTGCGCTGCGTCGGCGAGAGGAAGTCCGAAACGGCAAGGTGGCGATGATTCCTGGCGACGAAGCTTTGGAGCGCGTCAGAGCACGGCTCGCGTGAGTTACTCGATTCATCCCGAAGCCGAGGCAGAGCTCGGCGACGCAGCCGTTTACTACGCCACGCACGCAAGCCGAATGATCGCATTGGCCTTCCTTGCAGAGTACGAGCGCGTGCGAGATCTACTCATCGAGAACCAGCGGCGTGGGCCGCACGGTGAAGATGGCCTTCGCGTCTACCACTTCGATCGCTTTCCTTACACCGTGGTGTATGAAGAGGATGAAATCATGGGGCCTCAAATATTCGCCATTGCGCACCAGAACCGCGAGCCCGGTTACTGGGGTGACCGGACCTGAGGCAAGCCCTTCAAGCCGCCTTCGCCAACCCACCCTGGCGCCAGCGCGCCATCAGCTCATCCCACTTCTTGCGCGCCGCCGCCAGGTGCTTCGCCTTGACGTGCCCGTAGCCGCGGATGTCCTCCGGGATGCGGGCGATCTCGATGGCGCTGGGCAGCGTCTGCGCATTCAGGCCGCGCAGCAGTTCCTCGATGCACTCACGGTATTCGCCGATCAGCGCGCGTTCGGTGCGGCGCTCTTCGGTGTGGCCAAACGGGTCGAAGGCGGTGCCGCGCAAGGCCTTGAGGTGGCGCAGCGTGCCGAAGGCTTTGCGCACCCACGGGCCGAAGCGTTGCTTGATGAGTTCGCCGTGGTCGTTCTTCTTGGAGAACAGCGGCGGCGCGAGGTGGTGCACCAGCTTCACATCGCCTTCGAACATCGTGGCGATCTTGTTGGTGAAGGCTGCGTCGGTGTGCAGGCGGGCGACTTCGTACTCGTCCTTGTAGGCCATCAGCTTGAACAGGTAGCGCGCCACGGCTTCGGTCAGGCGCGTGCTGCTCAGTGGCGCTTCGGCTTGGCGCACGTGGTCCACGAACGCGCTGTACTGCGCGGCGTAGGCCTCGTTCTGGTAGGCGCTGAGGAACTCCACGCGGCGCTTGACCAGTTCCTCGACTGAGGGCTTCTTGACGAACTGGATGACCTGCGCAGCGGTGTACAGCGACTGCACCTCGGCCAGGTCGTGCGCGCAGCGGCGGCCCCATTCGAAGGCGGCCTTGTTGTTGTCGATCTGCACGGCGTTCAACTCCATCGCGCGCATCAGCGAAGCGTGCGTGAGCGGAATTCGCCCCTTCTGCCAGGCGTAACCCAGCATCAGCGGGTTGGTGTAGATCGAGTCGCCCAGCAGCTTGACCGAGACTTCCTCGGCGTCGAACGACACGAAGTTCGCCGGGTCCACCGCGCCGGCCACGGCCGCTTCGCACTCTCCCGCCGGGAAGGTCCATTCGGTGTCGGTGACGAAGCTGGCGGTGGGCGTGCGATGGTTGTTCATGGCCACGAAGCTGCGCTGCGGGTGCAGCACGCTCAGCGTCGTCTTGCTGGCGGTGACGATCGCATCGCAGCCGATCACCAGGTCGGCCTTCGCGGTGTCGACCTTGGTGGTGTAGATGGCTTCTGCCGTCTGCGCGATCTGCACATGGCTCCAGGTGGCGCCGCCCTTTTGCGCGAGACCGGCGGCGTCCTGCGTGATCACGCCCTTGCCTTCGATGTGGGCTGCCATGCCCAGCAGCTGGCCGATGGTGATGACACCGGTGCCGCCCACGCCGGCCACGACGATGCCCCAGGCGGTTTCCGCGAGCGGCAGCGTCGGCTCGGGCAGCGGCGGCAGGCTGGTGAGGCTGGCGCGCTTGTCGGCCTTGGGCTTCTTCAGTTTGCCGCCTTCCACGGTGACGAAGCTGGGGCAGAAGCCCTTCACGCAGGAGAAGTCCTTGTTGCAGCTGTTCTGGTTGATCTGGCGCTTGCGGCCGAACTCGGTTTCCAGCGGCTCGACCGAGACGCAATTGCTCTGCACCGAGCAGTCGCCGCAGCCTTCGCAGACCAGCTCGTTGATGACCACGCGCTGCTCCACGTCGGCCATGGTGCCGCGCTTACGGCGGCGGCGCTTTTCGGTGGCGCAGGTCTGGTCGTAGATGATGGCCGTGGTGCCCTTGATCTCGCGGAACTCGCGCTGGATGCGGTCCAGCTCATCGCGGTGGTGCACCGTCACGCCTTCGGCCAGCGCCACGCCGTCGTACTTCTCCGGCTCGTCCGTCACGATGACCAGCTTGGTCACGCCTTCGGACTTCAGGCTGTTCATGATCTGGATGACGGTGTGGCCCTCGGCCCGCTCGCCCACGCGCTGGCCGCCTGTCATCGCCACCGCGTCGTTGTAGAGCACCTTGTAGGTGATGTTCACGCCCGCGGCAATGCTCTGGCGGATCGCCAGCAAGCCGGAGTGGAAGTAGGTGCCGTCGCCCAGGTTGGCGAAGATGTGCTGCTCGTTGGTGAACGGCGCCTGGCCCACCCAGGGCACGCCTTCGCCGCCCATCTGGGTAAAGGTCTCTGTATTGCGCCCCGGCATCCAGCTGACCATGTAGTGGCAGCCGATGCCGGCCACCGCGCGCGAGCCCTCGGGCACGCGGGTGCTGGTGTTGTGCGGGCAGCCGGAGCAGAACCAGGGCGTGCGGTCGCCGGTCTTGATCTCCAGCGCGGCCAGCTCGCGCTCCTTGGCAGCAATGGTTTCGATGCGGCGGTCCATGCGCGCGGCGATGTCGTCCGGCACGCCCAATTTTTTAAGGCGCTTGGCAATCGCCTTGGCGATGATGGCCGGCGTCAGGTCGGCCTTGGCGCGCAGCAGCCAGTGCTCGCTGGGGTTGGGCCGGCTCCACTCGCCGCCGGAGAGGTCACCCTCGGCTTCCTCGAACTTGCCGATCACGTTGGGCCGCACGTCGCCGCGCCAGTTGTAGAGCTCTTCCTTCAGCTGGTATTCGATGACCTGGCGCTTTTCCTCGACGACCAGGATCTCCTGCAGCCCCTGCGCGAAGTCTCGCGTGATGGTGGCTTCCAGCGGCCAGACCACGTTGACCTTGTGCACGCGGATGCCCAGAGCGCGGCAGGTGTCGTCGTCCAGCCCCAGGTCGTGCAGCGCCTGGCGCATGTCGTTGTAGGCCTTGCCGGAGGCGACGATGCCGAAGCGGTCGTGCGGCGTGGCCACCACGTTGTAGTTCAGCTTGTTGGCCCGCACATAGGCCAGCGCCGCGTACCACTTGTAGTCCATCAGCCGTGCTTCCTGCTCCAGCGGCGCGTCCGGCCAGCGGATGTGCAGGCCGCCCGGCGGCATCTGGAAGTCTTCGGGCAGGAGGATCTTCACGCGGTCCGGCGACACGTCCACCGTGCCGGCGGATTCGACCACTTCCTGGATGGTCTTCATGCCGGTCCACACGCCGGAGAAGCGGCTCATCGCAAACGCATGCAGCCCCATGTCCAGGATTTCCTGCACGCTGCTGGGGAAGAAGGTCGGGAAGCCGCAGGCCTTGAAGACGTGGTCGCTCTGGTGCGGCGCGGTGGAGCTCTTGCTGACGTGGTCGTCCGCTGCGATGGCGATCACGCCGCCGTGCTTGCTGGTGCCGGCCATGTTGGCGTGTTTGAACACGTCCAGGCTGCGGTCCACGCCCGGGCCCTTGCCGTACCAGAGGCCGAACACGCCGTCGTACTTGGCCTTCTCGGGGAACAGGTCCAGCTGCTGCGTGCCCCACACGGCGGTGGCGCCGAGTTCCTCGTTCACGCCTGGCTGGAAGACGATGTGCTGCTTCTCCAGGTGCTTCTTGGCCGCCCAGAGCGCCTGGTCATAGCCGCCCAGCGGCGAGCCGCGGTAGCCGCTGATGAAGCCGGCGGTGTTCAGGCCGGCCATCACGTCCCGGGTGCGCTGCAGCATGGGCAGCCGCACGAGGGCCTGCACGCCGCTCATGAAGGCGCGGCCGGTGGGCAGCGCGTACTTGTCCTCCAGCGAGACCGATTCCAGGGCCTTGCGAATCGAGTCGGGTAGCGGGGCGTTCATGCTGCGTGTCTCCTGGGCCGGCGGGTCCGGTGGCTTGAGCGGTGGCTGGGCGCGCGGGTGGCTTGTGGCCAGGCGCGCCGAAGCCTCGGGCGGTGCCGTCAGTGTAGGAAGAAGCGTGCGAGAAGTGCTTTCTTTCGATTGCCATGTCGTGCGCCACCGCGCAACAATCTTTCGCCATGAGTGTCAAAGAAGAATCCAGATTTCCCAAAACGAGGATTCAAGGGAAAACCCTTGGGAAGACTGCCGCGACTGACGAGGCCGCAGCAGACGAGCGCGCAGCCCCCGTCACGCTGCCGCAAGGCCTGGCCGCGCTGGACCGCTACGACGTGCTGCTGCTGGGCGAACTGCAGCGCGACGCGCGCCAGTCCAACGCCGAACTGGCGGCCGCCATCGGCCTGTCTGCCGCGCCCACCTGGCGGCGCGTCAAACGGCTGGAGCAGATCGGCGTGATCACCGGCTACCGCGCCGAGATCGACCGCCGCCGCATCGGCCTGGGCGTGCTGGCCTTCGTGCGGGTGGACACCGAGCGCGACAACGCCGAGTCCATGCGCGCGCTCGAAGCCGCCATCCGCGAACTGCCCGAGGTCATCGCCTGCCACTACATCAGCGGCGCCGGTACCTTCGAGCTGCAGGTGCTGGTGACCGACCTGGACGCCTACTCCCGCTGGACCATGGACACGCTGTTCAAGCTGCCCAACGTGAAGGACCTGCACACCAGCTTCTCGCTGGGCGAGATCAAGTCCAGCGCCGCGCTGCCGCTGGGCCACCTGATGCCCGGCGAAGGCCGGCGCGGGAGCACGTGATGCTTCGCACCTTCGTCACTGCAGCGCTGCTCCTGCTAGCGGCCGGCGCCCAGGCTGCCGACGCGCTGCCGGCCGTCAACCTGG
>NZ_VIDT01000258.1 GCF_006519715.1 Ideonella azotifigens | reverse complement strand
CGGCGCTGTCGCAGATGCCCACCGAGTTGCGACCGCAGGTCACCCACCAGACCGGCACGAGCAACCTCGATGACGTGCGCAGCCGGTACGCCACGCTGGGCCTGCAGGCCGAGGTGCTGCCTTTCATCGACAACATGGACCAGCGCCTGGCCGACTGCGACCTGATCGTCTGCCGCGCCGGCGCGATCACCGTCAGCGAACTCTGCGCGGCCGGTGTGGCCAGCGTGCTGGTGCCGCTGGTGGTCTCGACCACCTCGCACCAGCGCGACAACGCGGCCTGGATGGCAGAGCGCGGCGCCGCGCTGCACCTGGCGCAAGCCGACATGAACCCCCAGCAGCTGGCCGGGCTGCTGCAGCAACTGGACCGGACGCAACTGCTCGCGATGGCTCAAAAGGCCCGCATGCTGGCGCGACAAGGTTCGGCCGCGAAAGTGGCCGATGAAATCGAAAGGCTGATCAAGCCATGAAACACGCGGTCAAGCACATTCACTTTGTCGGCGTCGGCGGCGCCGGCATGAGCGGCATTGCCGAGATCCTGCACAACCTGGGCTACAAGGTCTCCGGCTCGGACCAGGCCGACAGCGCGACCACGCGGCGGCTGGGCGAGCTGGGCATCC
This sequence comes from Ideonella azotifigens, assembly GCF_006519715.1. GTDB lineage: Bacteria > Pseudomonadota > Gammaproteobacteria > Burkholderiales > Burkholderiaceae_C > Ideonella > Ideonella azotifigens. The sequence continues at coordinate 6,559 of NZ_VIDT01000258.1, read as the reverse complement.
AGATCTTCATCGGGCATGACGCGGCGCACATCGCCGGTGCCGGTGCAGTCGTCACGTCCACCGCCGTGCGTGGCGACAACCCGGAGGTGATCGCCGCCCGGTCGCACCGCGTGCCAGTGGTGCCGCGCGCGGTGATGCTGGCCGAACTGATGCGGCTGAAGAAGGGCATTGCGATTGCCGGCACGCACGGCAAGACGACGACCACTTCGCTGGTGACCTGCGTGCTGGCAGAGGCTGGCGTGGACCCGACCTTCGTGATCGGCGGCAAGCTGAATTCGGCAGGCGCCAACTCGCGCCTGGGCTCGGGCGACTTCATCGTCGTCGAAGCCGACGAGTCGGACGCTTCGTTCCTGAACCTGATGCCCATCCTGTCGGTCGTCACCAACATCGACGCGGACCACATGGACACCTATGGCCATGACTTCGCGAAGCTGAAGGGCGCGTTTGTCGACTTCGTGCACCGCATGCCGTTCTACGGTGCCGCCATCCTGTGCGGCGACGACCCTGGCGTGAAAAGCATCATCCCGATGATCTCGCGCCCGGTCATCACCTACGGCATGGGCGAAGACGTGCAGGTGCGTGCGGTCAACGTGCAGGCGCTGCGCGGCGGCCAGATGCGCTTCACCTGCCAGCGCCGCAATGGCAGCGTGATGCCGGACCTGGACATCACGCTGAACCTGCCGGGCGAACACAACGTGCGCAATGCGCTGGCTGCGATCGCGGTGGCGACCGAACTGGAGCTGCGCGACGAGCCCATCGTCGCCGCGCTGGCCAGCTTCACCGGCGTGGGCCGGCGCTTCCAGCGTTATGGCGAGCTGCCGGCGAACGGAGGTGGCGCCTTCACGCTGATCGACGACTACGGCCACCACCCGGTCGAGATGGCCGCGGTGCTTGCCGCGGCCCGCGGCGCCTTCCCGGGCCAGCGCCTGGTGCTGGCCTTCCAGCCGCACCGCTACACCCGCACGCGGGACTGCTTCGAGGACTTCGTCAAGGTCATGGGCCAGGCCGACGCGGTGCTGCTGACCGAGGTCTATGCCGCCGGTGAATCGCCCATCGTCGCGGCGGATGGCCGTTCGCTGGCACGCGCCCTGCGTGTGGCCGGCAAGGTCGACCCGGTGTTTGTCGACGAGGTGGCGCTGCTGCCCGAGGAGATCCGGGCCTTTGCGCGCGATGGTGATGTCGTGATCGCGATGGGCGCAGGCTCGATTGGCGCAGTGCCGGCGAAGGTTGTCGAGTTGAGCGGAGGCGCGGCATGACCGCCATTGACGTGAAGAGCTTCGGCAAGGTTGCGGTGCTGATGGGCGGGGATTCCGCCGAGCGGCCGGTGTCGCTGATGTCGGGCGAAGGCGTGCTGAAGGCGCTGCTGTCGCAGGGCGTGGACGCGCATGCCTTTGACCCTTCCGAGCGTGGCCTGCATGAACTGAAGACCGAAGGCTTCGCGCGCTGCTTCATCGCGCTGCATGGCCGCCATGGCGAAGACGGTTCGGTGCAGGGCGCGCTCGAATTGCTGGGCATTCCGTACACCGGCTCGGGCGTGATGGCCTCGGCGGTGGCGATGGACAAGGTCATGACCAAGCGCGTGTGGATCGCCGAGGGCTTGCCCACGCCGAAGTTCCGCCGCCTGCGCCGCGGCGAGCATGGCCGCGAGGTCACGCGCGAGGTGCCGGACACGCTGGGCCTGCCGCTGATCGTCAAGCCGGCAAGAGAAGGTTCCTCTTTTGGCGTGACCAAGGTGCCGGGGTATTCAGGGATGCATGAAGCGGTGGCCTTCGCCGCACAATTCGACCCTGACGTGCTGTGCGAAGAATTCATCGAAGGCGACGAGGTCACCTGCCCGGTGCTGGGAGAAGGTGACGCCGCCGTCGCATTGCCGGTGATCCGCATCCAGGCCCCCGACGGCAAGTACGACTTCGAGCACAAGTACCACTCCGACGAGACGCAGTACCACTGCCCGAGCGGCCTGCCCGAGGCCGAGGAACGCGAGATCCAGCGCATCGTCGTCGAGGCCTATCGCCTGCTGGGTTGCCGCGGCTGGGGCCGCGCTGACCTGATGATCCGCGCCAGCGACCGTCAGCCCTTCCTGTTGGAGATGAACACCTCCCCGGGCATGACCGGCCACTCGCTGGTGCCGCGCTCGGCCCAGGCTGCCGGCATGAGCTACGAGCAACTGTGTGTGCACCTGCTGGCCGGTGCCAGCTTGGACAACCCGCCTGCCAAGGCCTGAACGCTGCCATGAACGCCGCCGCCAACTTCACCGCCCGCTTTGCTCGCAGCCCGCTGCGCGCCGAGCTGCCGCTGGACGTGCGGGTCATGAACTCGACCACTGCCGCCGTGGTGCTGCTGGCGGTGGTGGTGGCCGCGGGTGCGGCGGCCGGCTGGATCGCGCGCCAGCCGTATTTCACGATACGCGGCATCCGCCTCGAAGGCGACGTGACGCGCAACAGCGTCGCGACCATCCGCGCCAATGCCGCGCCGCGGCTGGCTGGCAGCTTTTTCACGATGGACCTGCAGGCTGCGCGCCAGGCCTTCGAAGCCGTGCCCTGGGTGCGCCATGCGGTGGTGCACAAGGTCTGGCCGAACCGGCTGCTGGTGCGCCTGGAAGAGCACAAGCCGGTGGCAGTGTGGCTGGGCGACGAGGGCAACGACCGGCTGGTCAATTCGCATGGCGAGATCTTCGACGCCAACGTGGGCGACGTGGATGACGAGCGGCTGCCGGAATTCGACGGCAATGAAGGCCAGGCGCCGACGATGCTGGCGATGTATCGGCGGCTCACCGCGGTGTTCCGGCCGATGGACCTGAGCCCTGTGCGGCTGGCGCTGTCGGACCGCGGCTCCTGGGAGGTTGAGCTGGACAACGGCGGCGTGGTCGAGGTGGGCCGCGGCTCGGAGGATGAGGTGATCGCGCGCTGCGAGCGCTTCGTGCGCACCGTCTCGCAAGTGGCCGCGCGCCAGCACCGGGCCTGGAACCACGCCGACCTGCGCCACGCCGACGGCTATGCGTTGCGACTGAACACAGCGGCCGACACCGGCACGCGCACCAACTGAGGAAGGCATGGCCAAGGAATACAAGGATCTCGTCGTCGGGCTGGACATCGGCACCGCCAAGGTGATGGCGGTGGTGGCCGAGGTCCTGCCCGGTGGCGAGCTGCGTGTGGCCGGCCTGGGGGTGGCGGCGTCACACGGCTTGAAGCGCGGCGTGGTGGTCAACATCGACGCCACGGTGCAAAGCATCCAGCAGGCACTGAAGGAAGCCGAGATGATGGCCGCCTGCAAGATCGAGCGCGTCTACACCGGCATCACCGGCAGCCACATCCGCGGCCAGAACTCGACCGGCATGGTCATCGTGCGCGACAACCGCGAGGTCACGCCGACCGACGTGGCGCGCGTGATCGAGACCGCCAAGGCGATCAACATCCCGAACGACCAGCGCCTGCTGCTGGTCGAGTCGCAGGAGTTCGTGATCGACGGGCACGAGGTCAAGGAGCCCATCGGCATGAGCGGCAGCCGGCTCGAAGTCAAGGTGCACATCGCGACCGGCGCCCAGAGCGCGGCCGAGAACATCCTGAAGTGCGTGCGCCGCTGCGGCCTGGAAGTCGAGCAGCTGGCCTTGAGCCCGACGGCCTCTGCGGCTGCGGTGCTGACCGAAGACGAGATGGACCTGGGCGTGGCGGTGGTCGATATCGGCGCCGGCACGACCGACGTGGCGATCTACACCGGGGGCTCGATCCGCCACACCGCGGTGATCCCGATTGCCGGTGACCTGATCACCAGCGACATCGCGATGGCGCTGCGCACGCCCACCAAGGATGCGGAAGAGATCAAGGTCGAATACGGCGTGGCCAAGCAGCTGCTGGCCGACCCGAGCGAGCAGCTCGAAGTGCCGGGCCTGGGCGACCGCGTGCCGCGCATGCTGTCGCGCCAGGCGCTGGCCGGCGTGATCGAGCCGCGGGTCGAAGAGATTTTTTCGCTGGTGCACCAGGTGATCCGCGAGTCCGGCTACGAGGAGTTGCTCTCGTCGGGCATCGTGATCACCGGCGGCACGGCGGTGATGCCGGGCATGGTCGAGCTGGGGGAGGACATCTTCCTCAAGCCGGTCCGCAAGGGCCTGCCGACCTACTCCGGTGCGCTGTTCGACATGGTGGCCAACCCACGCTCGGCCACCGTGATGGGTTTGCTCGAAGAAGCACGCCTCGCCCACACCCGCGGCCACAAGGCCGCGCAGCAGGCGGGGTCCGTCAAGACGATGTTTGGGAAAGCCCGGGACTGGTTCCTGGGCAACTTCTAGGGATGTGGGTCCCGGATCAAGAGGCTCGCTTGAAGCCTCACCAGAAGTGATTGAGTGAATTCAGGTTTTTTCAGATAACGGCAACTGCAACGCGACGACGAAGGAGGTTCCAATGGCCATCGAGATGATCGAAGAATTTGACCAGGGCACGCAGATCAAGGTGATCGGCGTGGGCGGCGGCGGCGGCAATGCCGTCGAGCACATGATTGCCCAGGGCGTGCAAGGCGTGGAATTCATCTGCGCCAACACCGATGCCCAGGCGCTCAACCGCAGCGCCGCGGCGCAGCTGGTGCAACTGGGCTCGACCGGCCTGGGCGCGGGCTCCAAGCCCGACGTGGGCAAGACTGCGGCCGAAGAAGCCGAGGACCGCATCCGCGTGGCCATCACCGGCGCGCACATGCTGTTCATCACCGCCGGCATGGGCGGCGGCACCGGCACCGGCGCGGCGCCGGTGATCGCGCGGGTGGCCAAGGAAATGGGCATCCTGACGGTGGGCGTGGTCACCAAGCCCTTCGACTTCGAAGGCGGCCGGCGCTGCAAGCAGGCCGATGCCGGCGTGGCCGAGCTGGAAGCCAACGTCGACTCGCTGATCGTGGTGCTCAACGAGAAGCTGCTGGAAGTGCTGGGCGACGACGTCACGCAGGACCAGGCCTTCGCGCATGCCAACGACGTGCTGAAGAACGCGGTCGGTGGCATCAGCGACATCATCCACATCCCCGGCCTGGTCAACGTCGACTTCGAAGACGTGAAGACCGTGATGAGCGAGCCGGGCAAGGCGATGATGGGCACCGCCATTGCCAGCGGCCCGGACCGCGCGACCAAGGCGGCGGAAGCCGCGGTCGCCTGCCCGCTGCTGGAAGGCATCGACCTGTCCGGCGCGCGCGGCGTGCTGGTGCTGATCGCTGCGTCGCGCAACAACTTCAAGCTCTCCGAGAGCAAGAACGCGATGAACGCGATCAAGCGCTACGCCGCCGATGAAGCCCACATCATCTATGGCACCGCCTACGACGAAAGCCTGGGCGACCAGCTGCGCGTCACGGTGATCGCCACCGGCCTGTCCTCGGCCCGCCGCGCGCAGGCGCCGCTGACGGTGGTGCAGACCCAGCCGGTGCTGCGCACCGGGACCGACAACCTGCCGCTGCTGAACACGCCGATGCAGGCCGGCATGGCCGGTGCGGCGCATGGCATGAGCCACGGTGCAGCGCCCGCGCCCGCGGCGCACGACTACGGCCACCTGGCCACGCCCAGCGTCTGGCGCACTGGCCGCACGCAGGCAGCAGCCAAGGTCGAGGCGCTGAGCTCGAACGGCATGGACGAAATCGAAATCCCCGCCTTCCTGCGCAAGCAAGCCGATTGAATGGAGCACCCGGCTCGGCGGGTACGCCGAGCCACCCTCCGGGAGGGGGACACCGCGGCTGCGCGGTGGTGTTGTCGTTGTAGAAGTTGCGGTGATGTTTCGGGGCGCTTGGACGCCCCGTTTTTCGTGCGGTCTGCACAGGCCTGGGTCGGAAACTGTCCCTTGAAGCAGTGACGAAGGCGCAGGGCACCGGCACGCCGTCGGCGAGTCCCTACACTGCGCACCATGACTGCATTGACTGTCGTGATCGTTGAGGACGATGAACGCTTCCGCGCCGCGTTCAGCGCAATGGTGGCCCAGGCGCCTGACATGCTGCTGGCCGGCACCGCTGCCGACCTGCCGCAGGGCCTGCAGCTGCTGCAAGGCGTGCGCCCGGACGTGTTGCTGGTCGACCTGGGCCTGCCCAGCGGCAGCGGCATCGAGTTGATCCGCTTCGCGCACGACCACCTGCCGCAGACCGATGTGATGGTCGTCACGGTGTTCGGCGACGAACCGCATGTGATGGCCTCGCTGGAAGCCGGGGCGACCGGCTATCTGCTGAAGGACAGCCGGGCCGAGGACCTGGTCGAGCAGATCCGTGCGCTGCGTGCTGGCGGCAGCCCCATCAGCCCGGTGATCGCGCGCCAGCTGCTGCTGCGCCTGGCACCCGAGCCGCAGCCCACCGCGGCCGACGACGCCTTGCTGTCGCCGCAGGAGCGGCAGGTGCTGACACTCAGCGCCAAGGGCTTCAATTTCGAAGAGATCGCCCGCATGCTGAATGTTTCGCGGCACACGGTGATGACTTACGTCAAGCGCAGCTATCGCAAGCTGCAGGTGCATTCCAAGACCGAGGCGATCTACGAGGCCCGCAAGCTGGGCCTGGTGCGTGACTGACAGCGCACTGCCGGCGCCGCCCGCCTTGGGGCGACGCCGGGCCT
>NZ_VIDT01000257.1 GCF_006519715.1 Ideonella azotifigens | reverse complement strand
CCGCCCGGCCACCATGCCGGCGCCGATTTCCTCGGCGGCTACTGCTTCCTGAACAACGCCGCGATTGCCGCGCAGGCCTGGCGGGACCAGGGCGCAGAGCGCGTGGCCATCCTGGATGTGGACTACCACCACGGCAACGGCACGCAATCCATCTTCTACGACCGTGCCGATGTGCTGTTCCAGAGCATTCACGGTGACCCGCTGACCGAATACCCGTTCTACCTCGGCCATGCCGACGAGACCGGCAGCGGCGCTGGCCTGGGCTTCAACCAGAACTACCCGCTTCCCGCGGGCGCGACCAACGAGGCCTGGTTCGCCGCACTGGCCACCGCCTGCGAACGCATTGCCGCTTACCGCCCGGCCGCGCTGGTGGTCTCGCTCGGCGTGGACACCTTCGCCGACGACCCGATCTCGAAATTCCAGCTGCGCACGCCCGAGTTCCACCGCCTCGGCCGCACACTCGCGGCCCTGCAACTGCCCACGCTGTTCATCTTCGAAGGTGGCTACGCGGTGGCCGAGATCGGCGACAACGTGGCCGAGGTGCTGCAGGCCTTTGAGCAAACGCCTTGATGAGCCCCCTTTCCACCACCGTGTCACCGGTACCGGTTCCGACCGATTCGCGCATTGGCAGCTTCTACGCCAACCCTTACCTGGCCGACGCGTTTGCCGTCGCGCTGCCGGCCAACGTGGTGCGCGACCCTGAGCTACTTGCGCGCTTTGTCTTCGGCCATCAGCCAGGCTGGATCAACCAGCTGATGGGCGTGCGGGACGCGATGGTGTCCGTATTCGGCCTGAAGACCGCCAAGGCGCTGAGCACTGCCGGCCCCTCGCCTGCCACGAACCGCGTGGGCCTGTTCAAGATCTACGAGCGCCACGCCAGCGAGATCATCCTGGGCGAAAACGACAAGCACCTGGACTTTCGTGCCTCGGTGATGTGCCGCCCGGCCGCAGCCGGCGAGCCCGGGCCGACGCTGGTGATGAGCACCGTGGTGTGTTGCCACAACCGCCTGGGCCGCAGCTACATCGGCCTGATCCGGCCCTTCCACCGCCTGGTGGTGCAGGCCAGCCTGCGGCGGGCGGCCCAGGTCGGCTTTCCGACCGAGGCCACCGGATGAATCTGCAGGCATCTGCAACAACGACCGCTCTGTCGCTGCGCGCCCCTTGGCGCGCCCTGGGCGCCGAACTGTGGCGCTCGTCCCTGGTGCTGGCCGCCTTGTTCATCGGCCTTCGAGCGGCCGGCACGCTGGGCGAGCATCCGGTGCGCTGGCTGCTGCCGCTGGGCTTCGTCGCAATGACCGCGCTGCCGTGGCTGCTGCTGACCGCACCGGGACGACGCGCCATCGGGCTGCAGGCACCGCGCCGACGTGGCTTCATGCTCATTGGCATCGCAGCAGGTGCGCTGGCCGCCACGCTGTGCTTTGCGCTGGGCATCGCGCTGTTCGGCCATGGCACCGGGCACTGGTTCACCAGCGTTGCCAACAGCTACCGGCGCACGCTGGACACCAGCGGCATGGGCTTGCTGCAACTGCACCTGATCTTCACCGTGCCCGCGGTGCTGTTCAGCCCCGTTGGCGAAGAGCTGTTTTTCCGCGGCTTGCTGCAGCGCGCGCTGGAGCAACGCTTCTCGCCCACCCGCAGCACGCTGATCGAAGCCGGGCTGTTCGGCCTGGTGCACTTGTGCCACCACGGCCTGGTGCTCAGCGCCAACGGCCTGCAACTGCAGCCGGCCTCGGCCACGTTGTGGGTGCTGCTGATGTTCGCCACCGCGCTGCTGTTCGCCTGGCTGCGCCGCGCCAGCGATTCGCTGCTGCCGGCCATCGCCTCCCACGCCGCGTTCAATGTGACGATGAATGCGTTCATCTTTGCCGTGCTGTGGACATGAGCGCGGCCCACATCCGGCCGCTTGACCTGCAGCAGCCCACGCTTGTCCAAGCGCTGCACCGCATCTGGTGCGCCGCCTATGCGCAGGAAGCCGCGCTACTGGGCCTGACGCCGGCCCAGTTTCCACCACTGCAAACCACAGTGGCCGACCTGCAGGCCAGCGGCTGGCAGTTCTTCGGCGCGATGCAAGGCAGCACGCTGGCCGCCGCGGCCGCACTGGGCGATGAAGAAGACGGCGCACTGCGCCTGAACGCGCTGGTCGTCTCGCCAGCTTTCCAGCGCCGCGGCCTGGGCCGGCAGCTGGTGGAAGAAGCCCTGCGGCGCACCGCACCCGGGCGCCTGCTGCGCGTGGGCACGGGCGCGGCCAACCAGCCAGCGCTGGCGCTCTACGAAGGCATGGGCTTCACGCTGGAAGCCCGGTTCAGCGTGGGCTCGCCGCCAGTGGACGTCGTGCGGCTGACGCGACGGGCCTGATCCCAACCTCAAGGCATGCCGGCCTGCACCCAGCGGCCCAGCAGCGCGCGTTCGTCCTCGGTGATCTGCGTTGCGTTGTTCAGCGGCATCAGCTTGAGCACCACGGCCTGCTGGTAGAGCTGCTGGCCGTGCTGGCGGATCAGCGCCTCGCTGTCCAGCGCCACGCCCTTGTTCTGCAGCTTGGCGTTGTGGCACATCACGCAGCGCTGCTGGATCACCGCCTGGACCTGGGCGAAGCTGACGGGGGGCTGCTCAGCCACAGCCGATGCAAGCGGACGGGGCGGCGGCGCCAGCATGATGGCCAGGCCCACCAGCACGCCGCAGCCGGCCGCAAAGAACGGCCACGGCGGCGTGACGCCCTTGACCTTGGCCTTGTGGCGCGCCACGAAGAAGTGGCGGATCAAGGCGCCGGCCAGCATCAGCAGCACCAGCACCAGCCAGTTGAACCTGGCCTGGTAGAGCCAGCCGTAGTGGTTGCTGAGCATGGCCACCAGGACAGGCAGCGTGAAGTAGGTGTTGTGCACGCTGCGCTGCTTGGCGCGCTGGCCGTGCACCGGGTCCACCGGCAAGCCGGCCTTCATCTGCGCGATGACCTTGCGCTGGCCCGGAATGATCCAGTGCGCGACGTTGGCGCTCATCGCGGTGGCCATCATCGCGCCCACCAGCAGGAAGGCTGCGCGGCCGGCGAACAACTGGCAGGCGGCCCAGGCGGCGAAGACCACGACCACGGTCACCGCCAAGCCCAGCAGCTTGTCACCGCTGGGCTTGCGGCCCACGGTGCGGCACAGCCCGTCGTAGATCACCCAGAAGCCGGCCAGGAAACCCAGCGCCGCGGCAATGGCGCCAGCCGGCGACCAGTGGTGCACGCTCTGGTCGATCAGGAAGGTGCCGGCATTGAACAGGTACAGCGCGGTGAACAGCCCGAAGCCGGTCAGCCAGGTGCTGTAGCTTTCCCAGTAGAACCAGTGCAGGTTCTCCGGCAGCGCCTTGGGCGCCACCATGTATTTCTGCGGGTGGTAGAAGCCGCCGCCATGCACGGCCCACAGCTCGCCGTCCACGCCCTTGGCCTTCAGCTCAGGGTCGGTCGGCGGCGTGAGGCTGTTGTCCAGGAAGACGAAGTAGAACGACGAGCCGATCCAGGCGATGGCGACGATGACATGGGCCCAGCGCAGCAGCAGGTTGGCCCAGTCCAGCAGGTAGGTGGGATCGAACAAGATCAACTGCCCCGGTAGGTGGAATAGGCCCAGGGACTGGCGAGCAAGGGGACGTGATAGTGCGCGGCGGTGTCGGCCAGGCCAAAGTCCAGCGGCACCTGGTCCAGGAACGGCGGCTCGGGCAGCTCGGCACCTTTGGCACGGAAGTAGGCCGCCACGTCGAACACCAGCCGATAGCGGCCGGGCTGGAAGCTGTCGCCCTGCAGCAGCGGCGCATCGGCGCGGCCATCGGCGTTCAGCTGCAGCGTGGCCAATCGGACGGGTGGCTCGGCGCTGCCTTCCGCCGCCAGCCGGTACAGCGCAACCGCCATGCCGGCCGCGGGGCAGCCGTTCATCGTGTCCAGCACGTGGGTGGTGAGTCGTCCCATGATGTTCCTGCGCGCCCTGCAGCGGTTGTTTCAAAGGGTCAGCCGGCCGTGAGTGCGTGGAGAAAATTGTATACACTGCAGCATACACAAAACAAGCCTGCGACCCACCTAGACTCTCGGCCTTCGTTCCACCCCCATCATCGCGCCCATGGCCACCCGACGCAGCACCGCCAGCACCGACACCTCTGTTCGCAAGCCGCGTGCCCGCACGACGGCCGCCGAGGTGCCCGAGGTGCAACTGCCGGCCGCGGACGACAGCGCGCAGATGACGCAGACCCAGCGCATCGTCGACGCGGTCACCGCCGCCATCGTCGAGCGCCGGCTGATGCCGGGCACCAAGCTGGCCGAGCAGCAGATCGCCGACATCTTCCAGGTCTCGCGCACCCTCGTGCGCCAGGCGCTGAACCAGCTCTCGCGCGACCGCCTGGTGGTGCTGGCGCCCGCCCGCGGCGCCTTCGTGCGCGAGCCCAGCGTGGAGGAAGCGCACCAAGTCTTCGAGGTACGGCTGATGTTGGAGTCGGCCATGCTGCGCCGGCTCTGCGAAACCATCACCGAGGCCCAGGTGGCGACGCTGCGCCGCCACCTGGCCGATGAGCAGGCCGCGGTGGCCCGCACCGACGTGCCCGGCCGCACCCGGCTGCTGGCCGATTTCCACACCGTGCTGGCCGGCATGCTGGGCAACGAGGTGCTGGCCGAACTGCTGGGCGACCTGCTGTCGCGCTCCTCGCTGATCTCGCTGATGTACCAGAGCTCGCACTCGGCAGAGCATTCGCAGGCCGAGCACGTGGCCATCGTCGACGCACTGGCCAGGCGGGACGCCGACGCTGCCGTCGCGCTGATGGGCGAGCACCTGGGCAACGTCGAGCGCAACCTGCGGCTGAACCCGCGCGTGAGCGACCTGGCGAGTGCCTTGCAACCCTAGCCCTCCAACCCTAGAGAGCTTTCTTCCATGCGCTACCCCCGCGACCTGCACGGCCACGGCCGCAACCCGCCTCACCCCCAATGGCCAGGCCAGGCCCGGGTGGCGCTGCAGTTCGTGCTGAACTACGAGGAAGGCGGCGAGAACTCGGTGCTGCATGGCGACGCCGGCAGCGAGCAGTTCCTCTCGGAAATGTTCAACCCGCCGAGCTTCCCGGCACGCCATTTGTCGATGGAAAGCATCTACGAATACGGCTCGCGCGTGGGCGTGTGGCGGCTGCTGCGCGAGTTCGAGAAACGCGGCCTGCCGCTGACCGTCTTCGGCGTGACGATGGCGCTGGAGCGCTGCCCGGAAGTGACCGCGGCCTTTGTCGAGCTGGGCCACGAGATCGCCTGCCACGGCCTGCGCTGGATCCATTACCAGAACACGCCCGAGGCCGAAGAGCGCGCCCACATGGCGCTGGCGCTGGACAGCCTGCGGCTGCTCACCGGCGGCGACCCGCAGGGCAACAGCCTGCACGGCAAGGGCTGGTACACCGGCCGCGACAGCCCCAACACCCGCCGCCTGGTGGCCGACCACGGCGGCCTGGAATACGACAGCGACTACTACGGCGACGACCTGCCCTTCTGGCTGCAGGTGCGCAAGACCGACGGCACGCTGGCGCCGCAACTGGTCGTGCCCTACACGCTGGACTGCAACGACATGCGCTTCGCGCTGCCGCAGGGCTTCAGCCACGGCGACGAATTCTTCCAGTACCTGCGCGACAGCTTCGACGTGCTGTACGCTGAAGGCGAGGACCGGCCGGCGATGATGAGCATCGGCATGCACTGCCGGCTGCTGGGCCGCCCGGGCCGCATGCGCGCACTGCAGCGCTTCCTCGACCATGTGCAGGCCCACGAGCGCGTGTGGGTCACGCGGCGCATCGACATTGCCCGGCATTGGAAGGCCACGCACCCTTTCGACGCCGCCACCGCCTTTGTCTGGGAGTGAAGCTGATGGCATCCCCCGAACCCGCACGGCTGTTGGAACCTCCAAGGCTGTCGCTCGCCGACCTGAACGACGCCACGCCAGCGCAGTTCACCACGCTGCTGGACGGTGTCTACGAACATTCGCCGTGGATCGCCGAGCGCGCCGCGGCGGCGCGCCCATTCGCCACGCTGGCGCAGCTGAAGCTGGCGCTGGTGCAGGCGGTGCGCGAAGCCACAGCCGACGAGCAACTGGGCCTGATCCGCGCCCACCCGGAGCTGGCCGGCAAGGCCATGGTGGCCAGGACGCTGACCAGCGAATCCACTGGCGAGCAGCAAAGCGCCGGGCTCACGCACTGCACGCCGGAAGAGTTCGCCCACCTGCAGGCGCTGAACGCCGCCTACAACGCGCGCTTTGGCTTTCCCTTCCTGCTCGCGGTGCGCGGCCCGCGTGGCACCGGCCTGGGCCGCGCGGCCATCATCGCGGCTTTCGAGCGCCGGCTGAAGCACCACCCGGACATCGAACGCGCCGAGAGCCTGCGCCAGATCCACCGCATTGCCGAGCTGCGCCTGGCCGACAAGTTCGCCCAGCAGCCCACGCAAGGCGAGCGCGTGTGGGACTGGGCCGAGGCCCTGGCCGTGCACAGCGACCCCGGCTTTGCCGAGCAAGGCCAGCTGACCGTCACCTACCTCACCGCCGCCCACCAGGCCTGCGCCCGCCAGCTGAAAAAATGGATGCGCGAAGCCGGCTTCGACGAGGTGAAGCTGGACGCGGTGGGCAATGTCATTGGCCTGTACCACGGCCAGGATGCGCAGGGCGAAGACCCGACCGCGCCGCGGCTGTTGACCGGCTCGCACTACGACACGGTGCGCAATGCCGGCAAGTACGACGGCCGGATCGGCATCCTGGTGCCGATGGCGGTGGTGTCGCAGTTGCAGCAGCGCGGCCAGCGCCTGCCATTCGGCATCGAGGTGGTCGGTTTTGCCGAGGAAGAAGGCCAGCGCTACCCGGCCACCTTCCTCGGCTCGGGCGCGCTGGTCGGCCAGTTCGACCACGACTGGCTGGACCAGTCCGACACCGACGGCGTGACCATGCGCGACGCGATGCGCGCCGCCGGCCTGCCCGGCCGCATGGACGCGATCGAATCGCTGCAGCGCGACCCGGCGCAATACCTTGGCTTTGTCGAGGTGCACATCGAGCAGGGCCCGGTGCTCAATGAGCTGGACCTGCCGCTGGGCGTGGTCAGCTCGATCAACGGCAGCCGGCGCTTCCTGGGCGAGATCACCGGCGTGGCCAGCCATGCCGGCACCACGCCGATGGACCGCCGGCGCGACGCCGCCTGCGCGTTCGCCGAGCTGG
>NZ_VIDT01000256.1 GCF_006519715.1 Ideonella azotifigens | reverse complement strand
AGGCGCTCGTAGCCGAGGATGCGCACGACCTCTTCGATCAGGTCCTCTTCCAGCGTGATGTCGAAGCGCCAGCTAGGCGGCGTGACGGTCAGTGTGCCGTCGCCTTCAACGAAGGGCAAACCCAGGCGCTGGAACACGCTGGCACATTCAGCCTGGGTGACCGGCATGCCGATGACCTTGCAGGCACGCGCCACGCGCAGCGTCACCGGCTCGCGCACCGGCATGGCCGGCTGCTGGTCGTCGATGGGACCGGCTTCTCCGCCGCAGATTTCCTGCACCAGTCGCGTGATGCGCTCGATGTGTTCCACCGTGCCCTGCGGGTCCACGCCGCGCTCGAAGCGGTGGCCGGCGTCGGTCGAGAAGTTGTAGCGGCGCGAGCGGCCCATCACCGCCTTGGGCCACCAGAACGCCGCTTCGATGTAGATGTTGCGCGTGTCGTGGGAGACCGCCGTGGCGTCGCCACCCATGATGCCGGCCAGCGACTCGACGGCCTGATCGTCGGCGATCACGCCCACCTGCGCGTCCAGCGCGACGGTGTTGCCGTTCAGCAGCTTCAGGCTCTCGCCTTCCTTGGCCCAGCGCACGCTGAGGCCGCCGTGGATCTTGTCCAGGTCGAAGATGTGCGACGGGCGGCCCAGCTCGAACATCACGTAGTTCGAGATGTCCACCAGCGGCGAGACGCTGCGCTGGCCGCAACGCGCCAGGCGCTCGACCATCCACGCAGGCGTCTGCGCCTTCGGGTTCACGCCGCGCACGATGCGGCCGGAGAAACGACCGCAAAGGTCGCTGTCCTGCACGCTGACCGGCAACACGTCGGCATGCGCCTGCGCCACCGCTTGCAGGTTCGGCTCGACCAGCGGCGAGCCTGTCAGAGCCGAGACCTCTCGGGCCACGCCGTAGACCGACAGGCAGTGCGCCAGGTTGGGCGTGAGCTTGAGCGTGAACAGCGTGTCGTCCAGCTTGAGGTGCTCGCGGATGTCCTGGCCCAGCGGCGCGTCGGCCGCCAGCTCCAGCAGGCCGCCGTGGTCCTCGCTGAGCTTGAGTTCGCGGGCCGAGCACAGCATGCCGAAACTCTCGACGCCGCGCAGCTTGCCGGTGCCGATCTTGAAGGGCTTGCCGTCCTCGCCAGGCGGCAGCTCGGCGCCGACGATGGCCAGCGGCACCTTGATGCCGACACGCGCATTCGGCGCACCGCAGACGATCTGCAGCGGGCCGTCCTTGCTGTGCGGGCCGGCGTCCACGCGGCAGACGCGCAGGCGGTCGGCGTTCGGGTGCTGCTCGGCTTCGACGATCTCAGCCACGACGATGCCGTGGAACGCCGGCGCCACTGGCCGCAGCTCCTCCACTTCCAGCCCGGCCATGGTCAGCAGGCGGGCCAGTTCTTCGGTGTTGACAGGCGGGTTGCAGAACTCGCGCAACCAGGATTCGGGGAATTGCATGAAAGGTTCCGGATGAATGTTTTTCGAAGGCAGCGGGCGCGGCGCTCAAAGCCGCGCGGGGCTCACTTGAACTGCGTCAGGAAACGCAGGTCGCCGTCGAAAAACAGCCGCAGGTCGTTGACGCCATAACGCAGCATGGCCAGCCGGTCGATGCCCGAGCCGAAGGCGAAACCGATGTAGCGCTCCGGGTCCAGCCCCATGTTGCGGATGACTTGCGGATGCACCTGGCCCGAGCCGGACACTTCCAGCCAGCGGCCCTTCAAGGGGCCGGAGCCGAACATCATGTCGATCTCGGCGCTGGGCTCGGTGAACGGGAAGTAGCTGGGGCGGAAGCGGATCTCCATGTCCGTCGTCTCGAAAAACGCGTGCATGAAGTTGATGTAGGCCGACTTCAGGTCCTTGAAGCTAATGTTCTCGCCCACCCACAGGCCTTCGACCTGGTGGAACATCGGCGAGTGCGTCGCGTCGCTGTCCACGCGGTAGGTGCGGCCCGGCGCGATGACGCGGATCTCGGGCATCGGCTCGCCGGCATCGATAAGGTGCTGGTGCTTCTTGACGTGCTGCACCGCATAGCGGATCTGCATCGGGCTGGTGTGGGTGCGCAGCACATGACCACCCTCGACGTAGAAGGTGTCGTGCATCGAACGCGCAGGGTGATCCGCCGGCGTGTTCAGCGCTGTGAAGTTGAACCAGTCGATCTCGATCTCAGGGCCGTCGGCAACGTCAAAACCCATCGAGCCGAAGATGGCCTCGATGCGCTCCATCGCGCGCGTCACCGGGTGCAGGCCACCGCTGCTGCCGCGCTGGCGGCCTGGCAGCGTCACGTCCAGCGCCTCGGCCTTCAGCTGCACGGCCAGCTCGGCGTCGGCCAGGGCCTGGCGGCGCTCGGTCAGCAGGGCTTCGATGCGTTGCTTGGTCTGGTTGATCTCGGCGCCGCGGGTCTTCTTTTCTTCGGGCGACAAGGCCACCATGCCCTTGAGCAGTTCGGTCACCTGACCGGACTTGCCCAGGTAACGGGCCTTGGCATTCTCCAGCTCGGCAGGCGCGGCAGCCGCCGCGAACTCGGCGCGCGCGTTCTCCACCAGTTGATCGAGATCGTTCATGAAGAGGGAAATGTCTGCGGAAAAATAAAAAAGGCCGCACCACGAGGTGACGGCCTTCGAGAGCCTGATCGGGCAACCGGCCGCCTGCAGACAGACGACCGCGCCCTGTTAGGGAATCAAGCGAGCTGGGCCTTCACCTTGTCGACGATGCTGGCAAAAGCTGCCGGATCGTGGATGGCCATGTCCGACAGGACCTTACGGTCGATGTCGATCGAGGCCTTCTTCAGGCCGGCCATGAACTTGCTGTAGGTCAGGCCCAGGCTGCGAGCACCGGCGTTGATACGCGCGATCCACAGCTGACGGAAGACGCGCTTCTTGGCGCGGCGGTCACGGTAGGCATATTGCCCAGCCTTCATCACCGCCTGTTTGGCGATGCGGAAGACATTCTTGCGACGGCCGCGATAGCCCTTGGCCAGGGCCAGGATCTTCTTGTGACGAGCACGAGCGGTAACACCACGTTTGACGCGAGGCATGAGAGTTCTCCTTCAGTCTTGGTGGAATTACAGGCCGGCAAACGGCAGCATCTGTGCCATGTGACCCATGTTGGTCTCATGCACATTCACTGCGCCGCGCAGCTGGCGCTTGTTCTTGGTGGTCTTCTTGGTCAGGATGTGACGCTTGAAGGCTTGACCGCGCTTGACGGTGCCACCCGGGCGAACGCGAAAGCGCTTCTTGGCGCTGCTCTTGGTCTTCATCTTGGGCATTGCATGCTCCTTTTTGACACCTCTGCTGGGCGACGTTGCGCTTGCAACGTACTTGATGGCCTGCAGTGGCTTCTCTTCAACATCGCGGTCGCGAAACCGCGGCGTGAATCTCTGGATTCGATCTTCGTCTGAACTTCACTGTTGGCGCGGTGGCAAACACCGCGCCAACAGATCAGGACTTCTTCTTCGGGGCCAGCACCATGATCATCTGGCGGCCTTCGAGCTTGGGCATGTGCTCGACCAGGGCCACGTCAGACAACTCATCGCGAATGCGCTCCAGCAACCGCATGCCGATGTCCTGGTGGGTGATCTCGCGGCCGCGGAAGCGCAGCGTGACCTTGCCCTTGTCGCCATCTTCCGCGATGAACCGGCGCAGGTTGCGCATCTTGATGTTGTAGTCGCCTTCGTCCGTGCCCGGACGGAACTTGACTTCCTTGACCTCGATGACCTTCTGCTTGGACTTGGCTTCAGCTGCGCGCTTCTGCTCCTGGTATTTGAACTTGCCGTAGTCCATCAGCCGGCAAACGGGCGGATCGGCGGTGGCGGCAATTTCGACCAGATCCACGTCGGCTTCGGCTGACATGCGCAAGGCGTCCTGAATGCTGACGATGCCCAAAGGCTCGTTCTCGATGCCGTTCAGGCGCACATTCAGGGCAGTGATCTCGCGATTCAGTCGATGCTTGCGCTCGACGTTAGGCATCCGACGGTCGGCAAAGGTAGCGATGGTGCAAACCCCTCAAACAGGCGCCCAGGCAAGAGAGGGGCCCAAAAAAATAAAATCGGCGCGCGGCACCAAAGCGACTGCTCAGGTCCTGGCTGCGATGTCACCTGCGAGCTTCAACTGAAAGTCTGCGAGGGACATCACACCCAGGTCCTGCTGGCCTCGGGCGCGCACCGCGACGGCCCCGCTTGCCTTTTCCTTGTCACCTACGACCAGGATAAACGGGACCTTTTGCAACGAATGCTCGCGTATTTTATACGTGATTTTCTCGTTGCGCAAATCCGCGCTCACCCTAACTCCTTGTTTTTGCAAGGCTTTCACCACTTCGTGCACATAGTCGGCCTGTGCGTCGGTGATGGAGGCGACCACGACCTGCGTCGGCGCCAGCCAAACCGGCATCGCGCCGGCGTGCTGCTCGATCAGGATGCCGATGAAACGTTCCAGGCTGCCGACGATGGCGCGGTGCAGCATCAGCGGCCGGTGGCGCTGGCCATCTTCGCCGACAAAGTCCGCGTCCAGGCGCTCTGGCAGGTTCGGGTCGATCTGGATCGTGCCGCACTGCCACGGCCGGCCCAGCGCGTCCTTCAGCGTGTATTCAATCTTCGGGCCGTAGAAAGCGCCTTCGCCCGGCAGGTACTCGAAATCGCAGTTCGAAGCCTGCAGGCCCTTGGCCAGTGCGGCTTCGGCACGGTCCCAGCTCTCCTCGGTGCCAATGCGCTTTTCAGGCCGCGTCGAGAGCTTGTAGATGATGTCGCTGAAGCCGAAATCGGCATAGACCTTCTGCAGCAGCTTGGTGAAGGCCACCACTTCGGCCTCGATCTGGTCTTCGGTGCAGAAGATGTGGCCATCGTCCTGCGTGAAGCCGCGCACGCGCATGATGCCGTGCAGGCCGCCGGTCGGCTCGTTGCGATGGCACTGGCCGAACTCGCCGTAGCGCAGCGGCAGGTCGCGGTAGCTCTTGATGCCTTGCTTGAAGATCAGGATGTGGCCGGGGCAGTTCATCGGCTTGAGCGCGTAGTCGCGCTTTTCCGATTCCGTCACGAACATGTTCTCGCGGTACTTGTCCCAGTGGCCCGTCTTCTCCCACAGTCCCTGGTCGAGGATCTGCGGGCCCTTGACCTCCTGGTAGCCGTTCTCGCGGTAGACGCGGCGCATGTACTGCTCCACCTCCTGCCAGATCGTCCATCCCTTGGGGTGCCAGAACACCGTGCCGGGCGAGTGCTCGTCGATGTGGAACAGGTCCAGGTCCTTGCCGAGGCGTCGATGGTCGCGCTTCTCGGCTTCTTCCAGCATCGTCAGGTACTGCTGCAGCGCTTCCTTGCTGGCCCAGGCCGTGCCGTAAATGCGCTGCAGCATCTCGTTGCGGTGGTCGCCACGCCAGTAGGCACCGGCCACCTTCATCAGCTTGAAGAACTTCAGCTTGCCGGTGCTGGGCACGTGCGGGCCGCGACACAGGTCCTCGAAAGCGCCTTCGCGGTACAGCGAAACCTCCTGGCCTTCCGGGATGCTGGCGATGATCTCGGCCTTGTAGTTTTCACCCAGGCCCTTGAAGTACTCGACCGCCTCGTCACGCGGCAGCACGCGGCGCTGCACCTTCTCGTCCTTCTTCGCCAGCTCGGTCATCTTGGCCTCGATGGCCACCAGATCGTCGGGCGTGAACGGGCGCTTGTACGAGAAGTCGTAGAAAAAGCCGTTTTCGATCACCGGGCCGATCGTGACCTGGGCCTCGGGGAACAGTTCCTTCACCGCATAGGCCAGCAAGTGCGCCGTCGAGTGGCGGATCATCTCCAGGCCGTCGGCATCCTTGTCGGTGACGATGGCCAGCGGCGAGTCGGCCTCGATCAGGTAGCTGGTGTCCACCAGCTTGCTGGCATCGCCAGTGCCCACGCGGCCGCCGAGCGCGGCCTTGGCCAGGCCGGTGCCGATGGACGCGGCCACTTCGGCCACCGTCAGCGGGGCGGGATATTCGCGTTTCGCGCCATCAGGCAGCGTGATCGTGATCATCAGGAGACTCCAGGAACGGGGCGCATTTCAGGGCCCCAGAAAAACAAAAGCGCGGCATCAAGGCCGCGCAATTGGGTGCAGGAACAAAAACAGTGACGTGTGTAAACCTGCCGCGGCCGACTAATCCTCAGTGACGAAGGTCGTAGTTCGCGGTGTCATAACCCGTGCTGCCTTTCCCGTTCTTGTGGTGGATCTGCAAATTGTAGCGGTAGCGCGCGCACTGGTCGCCAGAAAAGCCGGGCTACAGCGGCTCAGCTTCCACAGCGCGGCCGCTTGCCACCTGCTCAGCGAACTCGTCCGCCAGCCGCTGGCTCTCAGCCACGGCCCGCCGCCAAGCGGACATGCGCCCCTTCAGGTCATCACCAAAAGCCTTGAAGTCATTGCGGTCCGGCAGCTTGGCATTCGGCAGCGTGGCAATCCATTCTTCTCGCGGTGCCAGCAGCACCAAGTTGTCCAGCGAGGCGCTGGGCTTGTGGCGGTGCGCCAGCGCCTTGTCCAGCCAGCCCGGCACCACGCTGGGCTGGAAGTGCGGGTACAGCACCAGGCCATCGCTCATCCGGGCGTAGCGCAGGTGCAGGTGGTAGTCGGTGATGCCGCCGTCCCAGTAGGCGCCACGCGGGCCGCCGGGAATGTCATGCACCGCCTGCAACCAGAAAGGGATGGAACAACTGGCCAGGATGGCTGGCGCCAGATTCGCGGCATCCAGTGGCACCTGGCGGCTGCGGTAGTCGTCCAGCGGCATGGGCAGCGCATCGCGTGCGTCCGAGAACACCACTCGCTCCAGCCAGTGGCCCAGCGCCTTGCGCGCCACCAGGTTGGTGAAAAACGCGCCGCCGTAGCCCAGCGGCGTGCGCAGCCGACCTTCCCGGCCCAGCACATGCCGGCCGCGGCTGGTGAACACATGCAGGCGGTAGCGCGGGTGCTGCAGCACCTCCGCCTCGCGCCCACCGAAGTGATGGCCCAGTTGCTCGCCGAAGATCTGGCTGACCACCCTCGCACTCGGCGCCTTGCCCGGCGCATGCGGATAGTCCTGCACGATGTAGTCCTCCGCCAGCCGGGCCAGCGCCGCCTTCGGATCGCTCATGCACGCAGAGGCCATGCGCCAGGCGCCGATGGAGGCGCCCAGCAAGTGCACCGTTTGCGAAGACTGCGGCAGCCAATCACCAAACAGGAACTGGTCCAGCGGATTCAGCGCCAGGCCCTTGGGCCCG
>NZ_VIDT01000255.1 GCF_006519715.1 Ideonella azotifigens | reverse complement strand
GCCGCGGTCGGCCTGACCGCAGGCGCAGCAGGCACGCGCCCTTCGCCACCAGCAGATGGAAAGGCCAGGAAGCGGAGCAGCACCATCACCAGGCCGGCGTATTCATCAGGCGCCAGGCTCAGTTCGGCGCGGCCGTGCAGCACCATGCTGTAAAGCAGCTGGGTTTCGTCCTGCGCGAGCTGCGGTGCCAGCTGGCGCGGCGCTTCCATGTCCGGGTCGGTCTCGTCCAGCGCGCCGGGCACCGCCTGCTCCACGGCCATGTGCTGCAGCAATCGAGCGATCTCCTCCAGCGTCCCCGCGGCCGACAGCCCTTGCGCACGCAGCCCATCAACCTCGGCCAGCACCGCTTTCCCGTCACGCTGCGCCAGCGCGCCGACCAGCCGAAGCGCATGGCTGCGGTCCACCGTGCCGAGCATCGCGCGCACGGCGGGCTCCTGCAGCTGACCACCGCCGTAGGCAATTGCCTGGTCGGTCAACGACAGCGCATCGCGCATCGAGCCTCGTGCGGCGCGGGACAGCAGGCGCAGCGCACCCGGCTCGGCCGCCACGCTTTCGGCCTCCAGCACGCGGGTCAGGTGTTCCAGCACCGTCTGCGGCGCCATGGGCCGCAGGTTGAACTGCAGGCAGCGGCTCAGCACTGTCGGCAGCATCTTCTCGGGGTCGGTCGTCGCCAGCACGAACTTCAGGTACTCGGGCGGCTCTTCGAGCGTCTTCAGCAGCGCGTTGAACGCGTCCTTGGTCAGCTGGTGGGCTTCGTCGATCATGAAGACCTTGAAGCGGCCGACGGTGGGCTTGTAGGCGGAGCGTTCGATCAGCTCGCGAATCTCGTCAATGCTGCGGTTGGACGCAGCGTCCAGCTCCATGTAGTCGATGTAGCGGTCGGCGTCGATCTCGCGGCACGCGGTGCACTGGCCGCAGGGCCGCGCAGTGATGCCACCGGTGCCGTCCGGCCCGGTGCAGTTCAGGCTCTTGGCCAGGATGCGCGAAACCGTGGTCTTGCCAATGCCGCGCGTGCCGGTGAACAGGTAGGCATGGTGCAGCCGCTGCTGCTCCAGCGCGTGCGTCAAGGCGCGCACCACATGGTCCTGGCCGACCATTTCCTCGAAGCTGCGGGGGCGGTACTTGCGCGCCAGGACGACATAACTCATCCGCTCATTCTAAGGTTGGCCGGCCAGCCCGCCGACCGGGGCGCCGGACACGCCGCGGGCATTCGGGTTGACCCGCCGTGCCGCATGCGACACCCGCGTTTTGGGTCCTCATGAACCCCCATCGGAGGGTGGCAGGCCGGAAGGCCCGCGGCGCACGATGAGCGCAGCTGTCGCCGCTCGCGGCAGCCCGCAGCGCCACCGCCCAGACAGGGTCCAGACCATGCGCTGCACCCTTTTTTGGAGACAAACATGAGCACTGTGCACACCCGTTACGTGACCTGGCTTTCACGTGGCCGCCGCGGCCACGGCAGCGCCGCGCTGGACCTCGTCGCGCCACTGTCCACCCAAGTGGACAACCCCGGCGGCTACCAGGCCTGGGCTTCGTCCAACATCAGCTGGCAGGACAGCAACGGCCAGGACCAGACGGCGCAATTCGCCTTCTGGTCAGTCACCGGGGCCGCCGGCGGCCCCGGCGTGAGCTTCTCGCCCAGCCTGAACATCGAAGTAGAAGGCAGCGACGTGCAGGCCACCGCCTGGTACCTGCCCGGTGGCGGCCGCGGCAATGGCGAAAAGGGCACTTTCGTCGACGCCTTCGACGTGGCGCAAGGCACCTTCGTCGACGACGATTTCGTGACCATCTCGCCGGATGCCGAACTGACCAACGCCGCCAACGAAACCGGCTTCGTGCCCAGCGCCGCGGTCGAGACCGTGTCTGCCTACGACACCATCCACGCTGTGCCCTTCATGGATTGGCGCGTGATGGTGCAGGCCCCGGCTGGCAGCGACAGCGTCAGCACCACCCACCTGCACACCGGCGCGGGCAGCACCGGCGTGGCCTTTGCGTTCTACCAGAGCACCGGCGGTGGCGGCGGCATGAAGCTGCCCAACCTGGGCAGGTACCAGAAGGGCACCTGGGTCAGCTGGGGCGTGATGGTGGACGGCGGTGGCCCGACTGGCAACGGTCCCGTCGGCCCGTGGGACCCATTGGTGCTTTCGCTGGCAACGGCCCTGGCCATGGCCGAAGCGGCGAAGCTGTCGGACCCTGAACTGCAGCGCGCCGGGCTGGACCTGGCCGCCAAGCAGCTGGAGATGACGGCAGCGAAGATGGCCGAAGCCATGCGCAAGGGCTTCAGCAGCCCGGTGCGGGTAACGGGCATGGCAGCGCCGAACAAGCGCTGACCCCGGTGGCCGGAGGCTGGCAGGCCTCCGGCCACCAAGCGGGTGCGGTCCGCGGCTGTCGGATAATCCCGACCCATGACCGCATCCGCTTCCCACAGCCCCGCCGCCGACACCCTCAGCTACGAGCAGGCCGGCGTCAACTACGATCTGATCGACCCGCTGAAGGTCGCCGCGCAACGCGCCGCTGCCGCCACCGCCGGCCACCTCGCCGGCCACGGCTTCAGCGAAGTGCCGGCCTCGCGCGGCGAATCGGCCTACGTGGTCGACGTGGGTCCGTTCTACCTGGCCAGCATCGTCGAATGCCTGGGCTCCAAGGCCCTGGTGGCCGACGAGATGAAGGCACTGACCGGCAAGAGCTACTACGCCGGGATTGCGCAGGACACCATTGCGATGGCGGTCAACGACCTGATCACCGTCGGCGCCACGCCGCTGGTCGTGCAGGCCTACTGGGCCGCCGGTGGCAGCGACTGGTTCGCCGACGCGCAACGCGCGCAAGCCCTGGTCGAAGGCTGGAAGAAGGCCTGCGACGTGTGCGGCGTGGCCTGGGGCGGCGGCGAAACGCCGGCACTGGCCGGCATTGTCGAGAGTGGCCGCATCGACCTGGCTGCGTCCTGCACCGGCATCATCAACCCCAAGACCCGCCTCAGCGTGGGCGACGCACTGGGCGCCGGTGACGCCATCGTGCTGCTCAGCTCCAGCGGCATCCATGCCAACGGCCTGAGCCTGGCGCGCAAGCTGGTCGAGCGCCTGCCGCAGGGCTACCTGACCGAGATCGAGCCCGGCCTCACCTACGGCGAAGCGCTGCTGGCGCCGACCACGCTGTACAGCCCGGTCACCGAAGCGCTGGCCAAGGCCGGCGTGACCATGCACTACTGCGCCAACATCACCGGCCACGGCTGGCGCAAGCTGTTGCGCCACCCGAGCAGCCTGAGCTACCGCATCCACAGCGTGCCCGCCGTGCCGCCGGTGCTGAAGTTCATCCAGCAACACGCCAAGCAAGACGACCGCGAGGCCTATTCCACGCTGAACATGGGCGCAGGCTTCGCGCTGTTCGTGAAGGCCGGGGACGCCGAGCGCACCGTCGAGATCGCCAAGGCCCAGGGCGTGGATGCGATCGTCGCCGGCGTGGTCGAAGCCAGCGCCAGCAAGCAGGTGCTGATCGAGCCGATCAACGTGCGCTTTGGCGACGACGACCTGCAACTGCGCTAAGAGCGCCGGATTTCCTGGTCGGGGCCCGGGCCGCCTCTTCGGCCTGGGTTAGAATTCGTCGTGACGGGCCTCCTCGCATGGAAGCACGGCCAACTGGGTCAGGTGGGGAACCAAGCAGCCCTAACTGTTGTGACCAGTGCCGAGATCAGGCTCGTCACCTTTGCCAATCCCTCGCGGGGTTCGAGCAAAAGGACACCAAGCCACTTGAACAAGCCGCTTTGCGCACCCTCCGCGCGGCGGCTTTTTCTTTGAACCTTGCCTGGCGGACTCGCCAGACGGGCTGCCAGCCACGGCGCTTGTGGCCTAATCGAGGGTTGATTCTTTTTTCACTGGAGCCACCATGGGCAACAAGATCGTTACCGAAGCCGACCGCAAGGCCACCCCGCGTCCCGCCGCTCCGAGCGGTGTCACCGTCACCACGCACCGCGGCCAGCGCGTGAGCCTGGAACGTGGCTCGCACACCCGCAGCAAGAAGAGCGCCGGCAAGCGCGCGAAGAAGGGCGGCTAAAGCCCCCGCCCTGGCCTGCCGGTGGTGTCACTGGCCCTGCGCCAGGGCCTGATTGACCGCCACCGCAGACCTGCACCATGCTGAGGATCACCGAGCTCCGCCTGCCGCTGAACCATGCCGAAGACGCGCTGCGTCCGGCCATCGTCGCCAGGCTGGGCGTTGCGGACACGGCACTGAGCCGGTTCACTTTGTTCAAGCGCGCCTATGACGCGCGCAAGAAATCGGCCATCGTGCTGATCTACACGGTGGACTGCGAGCTGGCGCCAGAAGCTGATGAAGCCGCCGTGCTTCAAAAGCATGCGGGTGACCCTCACATCCGGCTCTCACCGGACACCTCCTATCGTTTTGTCGGCCATGTGCCGGCAGACTATTTCGCCGCCGACGCCGTGGCCGGCGGCAAGCACCGCCCACTGGTGGTCGGCTTCGGCCCGTGCGGCATCTTCGCCGCGCTGATCCTGGCCCAGATGGGCTTGCGCCCCATCGTGCTGGAGCGCGGCAAGGAAGTGCGCCAGCGCACCAAGGACACCTGGGGCCTGTGGCGCCAGCAGCAGCTGAACCCGGAGTCGAACGTGCAGTTCGGCGAAGGCGGCGCCGGCACCTTCTCCGACGGCAAGCTGTGGAGCCAGATCAGCGACCCACGCCACCTGACGCGCAAGGTGCTGAACGAGTTCGTCAAGGCCGGCGCGCCCGAGGAAATCCTCTACGTCAGCAAGCCGCACATCGGCACCTTCCGGCTGGTCAGCATGGTCGAGAAGATCCGGGCCGACATCGTCGCGCTGGGCGGCGAGATCCGCTTCGAGCAGCGGGTCACCGACGTGCTGATCGAAGGCGAGGGCGAGCAGCGCCACATTCGCGGCGTGACGCTGGCCTCCGGCGAAACACTGCGCTCGGACCACGTCGTGATGGCGCTGGGCCACAGCGCGCGCGACACCTTCACCATGCTGCACGAGCGCGGCGTCTACATGGAAGCCAAGCCGTTTTCCATTGGCTTCCGGGTCGAACATCCGCAAGGCGTGATCGACCGGGCACGTTTCGGCACGAATGCCGGCCATCCCATCCTCGGCGCGGCCGACTACAAGCTGGTGCACCACGCCAGCAATGGCCGTTCGGTCTACAGCTTCTGCATGTGCCCTGGCGGCACCGTGGTGGCCGCAACCTCGGAGCCCGAGCGCGTGGTGACCAACGGCATGAGCCAGTATTCGCGCAACGAGCGCAATGCCAACGCCGGCATCGTCGTCGGCATTGACCCGGCTGACTACCGGCAGATCCCGGGCAGCGGGCCCGTCAGCCCGCTGGACGGCATGGCTTTCCAGCGCGTCTGGGAGTCTCGCGCCTACGAACTGGGCGGCGGCGGCTACGTGGCGCCCGCCGCACTGGTGGGCGACTTCATCAAGCGCCAGCCCAGCCGCGTGCTCGGCAATGTGGAGCCCTCGTACAAGCCCGGCGTGCAGCTGACCGAGCTGGCCGCCAAGGACCGCCCCGTCCTGCCGCACTACGTGCTGGATGCAATCCGCGAGGCATTGCCCGCCTTCGAGCGGCAGATCAAGGGCTTCTCGATGCCAGACGCGGTGCTGACCGGCGTCGAGACCCGCACCTCCTCGCCGCTGCGCATGACACGCGGCAAGGACTACCAGAGCCTGAACGTCAAGGGCCTGTTCCCGGCCGGCGAAGGCGCGGGCTATGCAGGCGGCATCATGTCCGCTGGCGTGGACGGCATCGAGGTCGCCGAGGCCGTGGGCCGCGCGATGCTGGCTACGGCCTGAAGCCTCCGCGAGCGTTCAGCCGCCGCTGGCGGACGCCGGCGTGGCCGGCAGTAACAGCACGTCGGCCTTGCCGCCCACGCAATCGATCGTCTGGCCGGGCTTGCAGGCTGGCTTGGGTGGGTCGTAAATCGTGTAGTGGCCACCCGGCCGATAAATCAGCAGCAGCCACAGCACCACCACCGTGGCTGCCGTGACGGCGATGACGACCAGGCGCTGGCGGCGCGAGGTCGGTTGATAACGGTCTTGATGTGGGTCTTGGTCAATTCTTGGCACGGCCGGGACTATCGCACGGCGCTGGCGCCACGCGCGGCTGCGGTTACACTGCCCAGCTTGTTAGGAGAGAGCTCCACCCGGAGCCGCCGAAGGCGCAGAGGCACACCCTCGAACGCTCAGGCAAAAGGACTGACAAGCGTCTTGCCGTAACACGCGGGGCGTTCCTCACTGGAGAGAGGCGGGTGATGGCTGCAAGGCCATGAGCCCGTCCACCGAAGGGGCAAGCGGTGGCCGTTATCAACGGCGCCGTCAATCTCTCAGGTAAAGCGGACAGGGAGGGCCTATTGGATGAAGAGATTCGCCAGACCGCCCTCCAAGCGCCGACCTGAAGAGACGACCCCGCATGAGCTCCACGCCTGACACCCTGCTGCAGACCCCGCTGCACGCCCTGCACCTCGAACTCGGCGCCCGCATGGTGCCTTTTGCCGGCTACGCGATGCCGGTGCAATACCCGGCCGGCCTGATGGCCGAGCACCGCCAGTGCCGCGATTCGGCCGCGCTGTTCGACGTCTCGCACATGGGCCAGTTGCGCCTGATCGGCGCCGACGCGGCCGCCGCTTTGGAAACCCTGGTGCCGGTGGACGTGATCGACCTGGCGCCCGGCAAGCAGCGCTACGCCTTCTTCACGAACGACGAAGGCGGCATCCTCGACGACCTGATGATCACCCGCCCGGCCGGCAAGGGAGCAGCCAGCTTCGGCGACCTGTTCGTGGTGGTGAACGCTGGCTGCAAGGACGCGGACATCGCGCACCTGCAGGCCCGCATTGGCAGCCGCTGCGAAGTCAGGCCGCTGCCCGAGCGTGCGCTGCTGGCGCTGCAGGGCCCGAAGGCGGTCGACGCCCTCTCCCGCCTGAACCCCGAAGTCGCCAAGCTGACCTTCATGACCGGCGGCCTGTTCACATTGGCCGGCGCCGAATGCTTCGTGACCCGTTCGGGCTACAGCGGCGAAGACGGCTTCGAGATCTCGGTGCACGAGAACGACGCCATCGCCCTGGCCCGCGAACTGCTCGCCCAGCCGGAAGTGAAGCCTGCCGGCCTGGGTGCGCGCGACACGCTGCGCCTGGAAGCCGGCCTGTGCCTGTACGGCCACGACATCGACACGACGACCACGCCAGTCGAAGCCGCGCTGACCTGGGGCGTC
>NZ_VIDT01000254.1 GCF_006519715.1 Ideonella azotifigens | reverse complement strand
GCCGAATTCAACCTGCTGGCCGAACTGATGCGCCAGGCCGGCCGGCTCGTCACCAAGGCCGAGCTCTCCGAGCGCGCACTGGGCCGCCCGCTGGCGCGCTTCGACCGCAGCATCGATGTGCACATCAGCGCCATCCGCCAGAAGCTGGCCAGCTGCCAGCCGGGCGCCGACCCCATCAGGACGGTGCGCGGCATGGGCTATCAACTCACACGAGACTGAAGCGATGCAGGTTGCAATGGGCCGGCTGTTCTGGAAGTTCTTCCTGGGCTTCTGGATCGCGCTGGTGACGGTGGCGGGCTCGGTGGCCGCCGGGGTGTGGCTGGCGCGCTGGTTCGACCTGATTCCCGTCTCGGCTGCCGAGGCGCGGCGCGCGGAGGTGGTGCTGAGCGTGACCAGCGGGCTGCTGGCCTCGCACGACACCGAGGGGCTCAAGCGCGTGGCCGAACTCTTCAAGCGCGCCGGCAAACCGCCGCCCTATCTGCTGGACGCGCAAGGCCACGATCTGCTCGGCCGCATGCTGGACCCGCAGCTGGTGGCCAAGGTCCTGGCCGCCCCCGAACAGACCGACCTGAAACATGGCGGCGACAGCCTGGGCCTGATCGAGCACACGCCCACCGCTTCCGGCCAGGCCATCACCGTCTTCATGCCGGCCGACACGCTGCGTTCGACCCAAGGACCGCTGGAGCGAACGCCACCACCGGTGTGGATTCCGATCCTGGCCACGCTGCTGATCAGCACCCTGTTCGCCACGTTTGCCGCCTGGCATGTGTCGCACCGCATCCACACGCTGCAGGCCGCCTTTCGCCGCCTGGCGGACGGGCAGCTCGACACGCGGGTGTCGATGCCGCAAGGTCGTCGCCATCGTCGCCGCCGCGGTCCCGAAAACGACGACGAAATGGTCCAGCTCGGCGCGGATTTCAACCGCATGGCGCAGCAGCTGCAGCAGCTGGTCGGCGCACAGCAGCGGCTGCTGCACGACGTGTCGCACGAGCTGCGCTCGCCGCTGGCGCGCATGCAGGCCGCCATCGGCCTGGCTCGCCAGCAGCCCGAGCGCATGCCAGCGATGCATGAGCGGGTGGAGCGCGAATGCATGCGGCTGGACGCGCTGGTTGGCGAAGTGCTCACGCTCGCGCGCATGGAGACCACGCAGGCCCAGCCGCCGCGCCTGCCCATCGACGTGGTCGCGCTGATGGCCGAGGTCTGCAACGACGCCCGCTTCGAGGCCCGCGCAGCCCACCGCGACCTGCAGTTCAGCGCCCAAGGCAGCTTCGTCGCCGAAGTCAACGCCGAACTGCTCTGCCGCGCCTTCGAAAACGTCGTCCGCAACGCCGTCAAGTTCACCCGTGAAGCCACCAGCGTGCAAGTCACCGCCGAAGCCAGCAGCACCGCCCTGCTCATCACCGTCCAGGACCAAGGCCCCGGCGTGCCCGAAGAAGCCCGCACTCGCATGTTCGAACCGTTCGAGCGGCTGGGCGAGGCGGGGGTGGAAGGCTTCGGGCTGGGCTTGACGATTGCGAAGCGGGCAATTGAATCGCATGGCGGGCGCATCGAGGCGCATGCGCCGGAAGGTGGTGGATTGGCGGTGGTGATGCGGTTGGGGGCGCGAGGCTGAAGCGGTGGACCGACGACCGCCGCGCGGGCTTCCAGGCCTCTTGCGCCGGCGCCCCCTTTGCGCCCCCCTTTGCGCCCCCCTTTGCGCCTCACTGGCAACTGAAATTCGCGGCGTCATCCAGGCTGCCGCTGCCCTGGTAGCGGGCGACCTGGGGTGACGGGCACAGCGGTCGCGTGCGGGTCGCGGACCAGGTGGCGGGCACGTCGGCGTTGACACCGCCGGCATTGCCAGGGCCGCGCGCAGTGGCGGTGATGGCGCCCGGCGCCTGGCCCTGCTCCACCCATGCCACCAGTTGCGAAAGCATGTCGAATTGGTCGGTGGCCGGGCCGCCGGAACAGTGGTTCATGCCGGGCACGCTGTAGAAGCGTGCGAAATCGCTGGCGTCCCCGCCGTTGGCCTTGGCCAGTGCCTGGTACCAGTTCAAGGTGTCGTCGTGGCTGAAGATCGGGTCGGAGGCACCATGGTAGACCAGCATCTTGGCGCCACGGTACTTCAGCGTGGACAGCTCGGTCTCGTTGGGCGGCACCATGAAGTGCCAGGCCGACTCGGTGAAGACGGCCGTGGTGGCCATCACGCGGGCCAGCATCTGGTCGATGCTGCCCGTGGCGGCGAAGGTGGTGGGCACGAAGGTCGCGGCGTCTTCTGGCGGGGCCTGCCAGACCTGGCCGACAGCCACGGAATCGCGGGTGGCGGGCGCAGAGAATTTCCATGAGGCCCAGCCGTTGGTGGCCAGGCCTGCGTCGTACGGCCAGGCCGCGTAGACCAGGCTGCCGTCGCCCGCCTTGGCGCCAGCGAATAGTTGCTCGATCACCGCCTTCTGTTCGCTGCTGAGGCAGGTGCCGTCCCGAGTGCCGGCGCAGGTGGGCACGTCGCGGTCCAGGCTGAAGGCGCCACGGCAGGCCGCCACGTCCTGCACCAGGCCATCTGTCGCGCCATCCAATGCATCGCACCTGGCCAGCACGGCATTGCTGACCAGCGCACGTTCGGCCTGGGAGAACCCGGTGGACGCATCGCCACTGGTGCTGGCCAGGGTGAGGTACTGCTGGTAGCCGGCGATGTTGGCGATGGCGGCGCGCGGCAGGTGGAAGCCTGGGTCGCCTACCAGGTAGCCGTCGTACTGCTCGGCATCGCGGGCCGCAGCCACCATGGTGTGGCGGCCGCCGTTGGAGCAGCCGCCGATGTAGGCGCGGTCGGGGGCGCGGCCATAGCTGGCCTGCACGAGTTGCTTGGCCATCGGCGTGAGCGTGCCCACGGCCTGGTAGCCATAGTCCAGCCGGGCCTGTGGGTCATTGCCGAAGTTGGCGGCACCCGGCGCGTTCTGCGCATTGCTGTGGCCCGCATCGGAGCTGAGCACCGCGAAGCCCTGCAGCAGCGCGCCGGTCAATGGACCGCCGCCGAGGCCGCCCAGCGCGGTGACCACCGCGCCATCCAGGCCGCCATTGGCCTGGTAATAGAAGCGGCCATTCCAGGCCACTGGCAGGCGCAGCTCGAAGCCGATGGCATAGCTGCCGTTGGTACCGGTGCGGGCGTTCATCGTGCCAGTGACCAGGCAATGCGCCGGCACGGGCTGACCCGCCACGGTCAGGGTCCCGGCCGCCACATCGGTGGCCGCGGTCAGGATGGTGTTGGCAAAACCGAAGCTGGCCACCAGCGTGCTGCACTGGCTCAGCGTGCCGGCGCTGGCCGGGCTCAAACGCGCGATCGGACGGTCACTGCCACCGCAGGCACACAGCGTGGCCGAGGCCAGCAGCGAGGGGAGGAAAAGAAAGGGAAAAGATCGCATGGCGAGGGCTCCAACGATGAGGTTCAGGCGCCGCGCCTGCGTCGCCTCGTGGCGAAATTTATTTCATCAACTAAATCAAATTAATGGCGTTATCCCCTAAGACACGGCGAAATCTCCACGAATTAGTTTCAGTAGGTTAATCAGATAAGACCAACCCACCAAGGCCAAGGCCGCCTTCCGGCCGTGCGTGCTCATCGCTGGACAAGGGAAAGCCCGGCGTCAAATTGACAACCTACCAACTAGTCGGTAGACTGCAATTCATGGCTGACGATTCCACCCTCGACCGAATCCTTCGGTCCGCGCACCAGCTCATCCTGCAGCGCGGCTTTCATGGCTTCAGTTATGCCGACGTGGCGGACCAGGTCGGCATCCGCAAGCCCAGCATCCACCATCACTTCCCGACCAAGGTGGACCTGGTGCGCACCTTGGTGGCGAACTACCGGCAAGCGGCCGCTGCCGGGCTGGCGGCGATCCGCACCAACGTGGCGGATCCTGCCGCACAGCTGCGGGCCTACGTAGGCTACTGGGAACGCTGCGTGGCGACGGACACCGACCCCTTCTGCCTCTGCGCGCTGCTGGCCGCGGAGCTGCCTTCGCTGCCACCGGAAGTGGCGGCGGAGGTGCGCGGCCACTTCCAGGCCCTGGTCGCGTGGCTGCAGGCCGCGCTGCAGGACGGCGCGGCCGGCGGCCAGCTGCGGCTGAGCCAACCCGTCGAAGTGGAAGCCCACACCTTCATGGCCGCCGTGCATGGGGCGCTGCTCACGGCCCG
This sequence comes from Ideonella azotifigens, assembly GCF_006519715.1. GTDB lineage: Bacteria > Pseudomonadota > Gammaproteobacteria > Burkholderiales > Burkholderiaceae_C > Ideonella > Ideonella azotifigens. Next base: position 3,059 of record NZ_VIDT01000254.1, on the reverse strand, counting down.
TGCCGCAGGCGAGCCCAGCCTGTTCGGCAGGGTCATGTCCTCCCACCTCCAGCGACTCACGCCTTCGGCGTAGCACGCCCTTCACTCGAAAGACCTAGCCTCATGCCTACCCCGTCCATGCGAGCCGCCGACACCCGTTGGCTGACCCTCTACAGCTTCACCCGCGCCGCGTTTTCGTTCGCCTGGGTCGCCGCAGCCATTGCGCTGGGCCGCCACGACGCGATGATCGCCGCCGTGCTGTTGTGCCTGTACCCCGCCTGGGATGCGGCGGCGAATTACCTGGACGCCATCCGCAGCGGTGGCCTGAAGCGCAACCCGACGCAGGCGATCAATGTCGCCGTGAGCGCCTTGACGACGCTGCTGGTGATCGCGGCAGTGCAGCACAGCCAAAGCTGGGTGCTGGCGATCTTCGGCGCCTGGGCGATTGGCGCGGGCGTGTTGCAGCTCGCCACCGCGGTTCGCCGGTGGAAGAGCCACAGCGGCCAGTGGGCCTCGGTGCTGAGCGGCGCGCAATCTGCGCTGGCCGGCGCGTTTTTCATCCAGCAGTCGTTTGCGCTGTCGGCGCCGCCCATCGTGACCCTCGCGGGCTACGCGGGCGTGGGGGCCGCCTACTTCCTCATCTCGGCGATCTGGCTCGCGGTGAACGCCTCGCGAAGCCGGGCACGCCAGGCCGCTGGCACCTGAGGCAGGCGCGCTCGCAAGCTCACATGGTCACATCGCGCGGCCGTCGTGGTGTGTGACAGGCAAGGCCGCGAGGTCGATGCCTTCGATGCAGCGCACATTGACCGCGGCCATCTCGTCGCCATTCGGCGCCTTGCCTTCGCCATACGGATGGATGCCGCAGGTGGGGCAGAAGCGGTGCTGGATCACATGCTTGTTGAACAGGTAGACGCTGGTGTCCTCCTCGGGCGTGAAAAGGCGCAATGCGCTGCGCGGCACGAACCACATCAGCGTGCCCTTGCGCTGGCACATCGAGCAGTTGCAGGACATGACCGAGGTGAGCTCGCCTTCGGCCTCGAACTTGATGCGGCCGCAGTGGCAGCTGGCCTGGTACACGGTGCTGGGCATGTCATGCCTCCTGAGGTTTGCGTTGCAGGAAGGCGCCCAGCGCCTCGAAGGCGGGCTGCCAGCCGCGCTCGTGGTTGGTGGCGGCCTGGGCGTCGAAGAAGCGGTCGTGCACGAAATGCATTTCAGTGCCTGCGCCGCCATCCACCGCGGCCAGCGTGACGCTGACGCGCGAGACGCGCTCGGGCGTGCTCTGCCAGGCCCAGGTGAAGACCAGCCGGCTGTGCAGCTCGACTTCCTGGTAGACGCCCGAGACTTCGTTCATCTCGCCGTTGGCGCCTTCGAACGCAATGCGGTAGCGCCCGCCCACGCTGAGGTCGATCTCGGCCACGGTGGGCGCGCGGTCCTCGCCCGGATGGCCGAACCACTGGCTCAGCGCTTGCGCCTCGGTCCAGGCGCGCCAGACTTTTTCGGGCGGGACGCGGTAGCGGCGCGTGAGGCTGACTTGGCCTGGGGCTTCGCCGAGGACGGCGGCACGGGATTGGGGCTGGGCAGCGGGCATGGCGTCGATGCTTCCTGTTGGTGGAGAAAACGATCGAGCGCGTCGAAGCGCTCGGTCCAGAAACGCTCGTAGCGGGAGATCCAGCGCGCCGCCGCCTGCATGGGCGCGGCGTCCAGTTCGCAGCGCACCACGCGCCCGGCCTTGGCGCGGGCAATCAGGCCCGCGGCTTCGAGCACGGCCAGGTGCTTCATGAACCCCGGCAGCGACATGCCATGCGGCTGCGCCAGCTCGCTGACGCTGCAGCTGACCTCGCCTTGCTGCGCCAGGCGCTCCAGCTGCACCAGTACGCTGCGCCGCGTCGCGTCTGACAGCGCGGCAAAGACCAGGTCGAGTTGGGTGGCTTCACTGTTAACCATTTGGTTTAGTGTTAGCCAGGGCCTCGGCCTTGTCAAGTCATTGTCTTCACCAGATCAGCTGCTCACAGGCTGCCGAGGTAGGCGCAGAACATGTCGGCCATCGCGTTGGCGTAGGACTTGATCTCCCTCGGCGTGCGCGGGCTTTCCGAGAACTCCTTGCCGACCGCACCCAGCGTGGTGGTGATGAGCTCTGCCGCCAGCGTGCGCGTGGCCTTCGATGCGCTTGGCAGCGCCTCGGCCATGAAGCGCTGCACGGTGCGGTTGCCGGACGCGCGGGCCTCGTGCGCCTCCGGTGCGTCGCGGTACAGCGGCGCGGCGGCAGCCAGCGCGGTGCGCACCTCGGCCTCGTCGCACTCCGAGCGGATGAAGGCATGCACCAGCACCCGCAAGCGCTCCAACGGCGGCTGGCGGGTGTCTTCCAGGATGCGGCTCAGCATCTCGGTGGTCTGCCGCCATTCGTCGCTCTGCAGGCGAAACAGGATGGCCGCCTTGTTCGGGAAGTACTGGTAGACCGAGCCGATGCTGACGCCGGCCCGCTCGGCCACGCGCGTGGTGGTGAAGCGGCGCGCGCCTTCCTTGGCCAAAACCTGAAGGGCCGCTTCGAGGATGGCGGCAACCAGGTCGTTCGAGCGGGCCTGCTTGGGCTGCCTGCGCGAGGCGATAGGGGCGCTGGGGCGGGTGGTCATGGCGATGGCTCCAAACGCGAATGGAAAACTTGAATGTTTCTTCATATTATTCCGCCACTCGGCGCCATGACGAAGGAGACCGTCACGGTCACACCCACCTTCCTGCCCCTTGCAGCGCCGAGGGAAATCGACAGCCGCCAGCCAGCTTGGCCGTAAGCGTTCACGTCAGTCAACGCACTCACCGATCTCGCTGATCGGGGTGTGCGCTTGCCTGTGCTTTCGCCTGCCGCATCCCGTCGACGCGAGACCCACTGGACATGCATGCCATGCGTTTCTCTTCTTTCTCGACCGATGCCCCCGCGCAGCGCCAGCTGCTGCTGCTCACCGCGCTGCTCTTCGTGGCCTATCTCTGCGTGGGCATGGCCCTGCCGGTGGTGCCGGTCTTTGTCACCGGCCGGCTGGGCCTCGGCCATGCCTGGGCCGGGCTGGCCGTGGGCATCGCCTTCCTCG
>NZ_VIDT01000253.1 GCF_006519715.1 Ideonella azotifigens | reverse complement strand
GCGCACAGCATGCCGGTGAGCGCCAGGTTGGACGCGGCGGACAGGTCCACGCCGCGAGTGAGCAGCACCAGCATCTGGCCCATCACCAGAATGGCGAGGATGGCCGAGTCGTTGGCAATGTCCAGCGCGTTGCGCAGCGTGAGGAACACGGGCGCGCGCAGGCCGACCGCGATGGCGACGACCGCGATGATGGCGAGCAGCACGCCGTCGCGACGGGAAATGAAAGCGGCGGTGTGCTTCATGCGGCCAGCTCCGGGGTGTAGGCCTTGCCGGCGTGGACGCTGGCGGGCAGCGCATGGCGCGGCGCGTGGCCGCCGTCCAGCCCGGAGGCAGCCGCGACGATGGCTTCGGCGTCTGCCTCGCCGCGTGTGAATTCGGCCACCTGCAGGCCGCGGCGCATGACGATGGTGCGGTGCGCCAGGTGCATCACCTCGGGCAGCTCGGAGGACACCAGGATGACCGCCAGGCCTTGCGCGACCATCTCGGCAATCAGCTGGTAGACGGCCTGCTTGGCGCCCACGTCAATGCCCTTGGTCGGCTCGTCCAGGATCACGATGCGCGGGTTCAGCCCCAGCCACTTGGCGATGACCACCTTCTGCTGGTTGCCGCCCGAGAGGCCGGACAGCGGCGTTTCCGCGCCGGCGCACTTGATGCGCAGCCGCTCGATCATGCGGGCGGCCAGGCCGTTTTCCCGCGCATGCGAGAGCCACGGGCCACGCGAGAGCCGCTCGTTGCTGGCTGCACGCGGGCCGGCGAGTGCGGCCAGGCTGATGTTGTGCATCACCGAAAACGGCAGAATGCCGCCCTGGCGCTGGCGCTCTTCGGGCACATAGGCCAGGCCGGCGCAGATCGCATCAGCCGGCTCGTTGATCTTCAGCGTCTCGCCGTCCAGCTTGACGTTGCCGGTGACACCCGGGTTCAGGCCCATCAAGGCCAGCATCGCCTCGCTGCGGCCGGCGCCGACCAGGCCGTAAAAGCCCAGGATCTCGCCGCGATGCAGCTCGAAGTCCAGCCCGTCGAACTCGGTGGGGTGGGACAGGCCGCGCACCTGCAGCAGCACCTCGCCGCGCTGGTCCGGCACGTGCGGGTAGATGTCCTCGATCTTGCGGCCGGCCATCAGCGCAACCAGTTGCTGCTCGTTGGCCTTGTCCATCGCGCCGGTGCCGACCGAGGCGCCGTCCCTCAGCACCACGTAGCGGTCACACACGGCGAAGATTTCGTCGAACTTGTGGGTGATGAAAAGGACGGCGACGCCGCGGCTTTTAAGGCCTTGCACGATGCCGTAGAAGTCGCGGATCTCTGCCTGCGAAAGCGCAGCGGTCGGTTCGTCCAGGATCACCACGCGGGCCTGCTGCGACAGCGCACGGGCGATCTCGATCAAGTGGCGCTGCGCCAGGCTGAGCTGGCGCACCGGCGTGGTGGCCGCAAAGCCGGCGCCCACCTGGTCCAGCGCCTGCTGGGCCTCGCGGTTCATGCGCGCCCAGTCGATGACGCGGAAACCGCGCGGGCCTTTCATCGGCTGGCGGCCGATGAAGATGTTCTCGGCCGCACTCAGCTCGTCGAACATCACCGTTTCCTGGTGCACTGCGACGATGCCGGCCGCCTGCGCGGCCTGGGCATTGGCAAAGCGCAGCGGCTGGCCGTCCAGCAGGATCTGGCCCTCATCCGGGGCGTACACGCCGGTGAGCAGCTTGACCAGCGTGGACTTGCCGGCGCCGTTTTCGCCGATCAAGGCCAGTGCCTGGCCGGGCACCAGTTCCAGGTCCACGCCGCGCAGCGCGTGCGTGGGCCCGAAGCGCTTGTGAAGGCCCCGCAGCGATAGCAGGGGAGGAGATGCGTTCATGAGAAATGCTGTGTTCCGTAGCAGCTGAGCGTGCGCCCCCCGTTCGCCCTGAGCTTGTCGAAGGGGGCTTCGACAGGCTCAGCCCGAACGGAATTCGGGTGGTCGAGTGTTCCAGGCGCGTGGTCCCACCATCCGTTCGGGCTGACTACCCCTCCGTTCGCCCTGAGCTTGTCGAAGGGGGGCTTCGACAGGCTCAGCCCGAACGGGGAGGTCGGCTCAAGGCTAACGGTTCGGGAACCTTTCGACGGGCTCAGGGAGAACGGAGGAAGGAATCAGAAAATCTTCGCGAAGCTGTCCACGTTGCTGGCGTCGTAGGTGAAGGGCTCGGCCATCGCGGCTTCGTTGTCCTTGTCCAGCGTGGCGGTGCCCACGCGGCCCATGCTCAGCTTGGCGCCCGGCTCGGCCTTGGCGCCCTTGACCAGCGCCTCGGCGATCTGCACGCTGGCATAGCCCAGGTCGATCGGGTTCCAGATGGCGAAGGACTTGACCGCGCCGCTGTGCACATGGCCGGCCATTTCCGAAGGCAGGCCCAGGCCGGTGACGAACACCTGGCCGACCTTCTTCTCGTCCTGCACCGCCTTGCCTGCGGCGGCCACGCCCACGGTGGTGGGCGCGACGATGGCCTTCAGATTGGGGTAGCTCTTGAACAGGCCTTGGGCCTCGCGGTAGCTCTTGTCGGTCTGGTCGTCGCCATAGACGACGTTGACCAGCTTCAGCTTGGCATGCGAGGGCTGGGCCAGCACCTTTTTCATCTCGGCGATCCAGACGTTCTGGTTCGTGGCCTGCGCGGTGGCGGACAGCACGGCGATCTCGCCGCCGCCGCTGCCGGTGACCTGCTCGGCCATCTTGACCAGCTTCTCGCCGATCAGCGCGTTGTTGGACGGCGCCAGGTGCATCAGCCGGCCGTCCTTGCGGATGCCGGAGTCGAACGAGATGACCTTGATGCCGCGCTGCATCGCCTTCTTGGTGACGGGCACCAGCGCGTCCGGGTCGTTGGCCGAGATGATGATGGCTTTGACGTTCTGGTTGATCAGCGAGTTGATGATCTCGATCTGGCCCTCGGCCGTGGGCTTGGCCGGGCCGGTGTAGATGATTTCCACGTCCTTCAGCTCCTTGGCGGCTTCCAGCGCGCCCTGGTGGGCCGCGTCGAAGAAGCCGATGCCCATGGACTTGACGACCAGCGCGATCTTGTCGACCGCGAAGGCCGGGGCCGTGAGGAATGCGGACAGCGCTACCGCGGCGAGCTTGAATTGAATCTCCATGTCTTGTCTCCTGCTTTCTCTTCTGTGGTGTCCGGCCTTGGATGAAGAATCGGCCGGTGGGGACGGGCCGCAAAGTTGGGCGGCTTTTCTGGTGTCTTCGGTGTCTTGGTTTGTCTCGTATTCCGTTCGCCCTGAGCCTGTCGAAGGGTTGGTTCCTGAACCGTTCGTCCTGAGCTTGTCGAAGGGGGCTTCGACAAGCTCAGCCTGAACGGGGAAGGGGCTCAGTCCCAATGAAAGGGGGCTTCGACAGGCTCAGCCCGAACGGACCTAGACGATCCCGCCGCTGCCACCCTTCACCGCTGGCCGCTCCTCGGCCACGCGCTGACGGTAACCGCTGGCGCGGTAAGTGGCGATGGGGTCGATCGCGCCCCCGGCGTCCAGGCGCACGCGCTGCAGCAGCGGCGTCACGTCGGTCTGGAAGGCCTTTTGCAGCAGGCCGGTGGCGGTGAGCGCGTCGTTGGCGTGCTGGGCCGCGTCGAGTGCTGCGCGGTCGACCAGCAGGGCTTGGGCGCAGGTGCGCTGCACTTGCGCGGCGCTGCTGATCAGGCTCTCGATGGGGTCGGTCACGTTGTGGCTCTGGTCCAGCATGTAGGCCGGGTCGAAGCCGGTGGCCTGCTCGTGTTCGGCGGCGATCAGCTCGTTGAAGACCAGGAACAGCCGGTAGGGCGAGACGCTGCCGGCGTCCAGGTCGTCGTCGCCGTACTTGCTGTCGTTGAAGTGGAAACCGGCCAACTTGCCGGCGGCAATGAGCCGGGCCACGATCAGCTCGATGTTGACGTTGGGCGCGTGGTGGCCCAGGTCCACCAGGCACTGCGCCTGCGGGCCGAGTGCACTGGCCGCCAGGAAGCTAGAGCCCCAGTCCTGGATGACGGTGGCGTAGAAGGCCGGCTCGCAGATCTTGTGCTCCAGGAACATGCGCCAGTCGCCCGGCAGCCCGGCGTAGATCTGGCGCGTGCTGTCCAGGTAGCGGTCAAACGCACGGCGGAAATGCTGCTGGCCGGGGAAATTGCTGCCGTCGCCAATCCACACGGTGAGGGCCTTGGAGCCCAGCTTGCGGCCGATCGCTATGCATTCGAGGTTGTGGGCCACGGCCTGCTCTCGCACTGCCGCGTCCACATGCGTGAGGCTGCCGAACTTGTAGCTCAGCGGCTGGCCGGGCTGGTCCGAGAAGGTGTTGGAGTTCATCGCGTCGAAGGCCAGCCCGCCGGCCTCGGCCGCCTGGCGCAGCTCGCTCCAGTCGCTGCAGCGGTCCCAGGGAATGTGCAGCGAGACGGTGGGCGTGGCCCGGCCCAGCTGCTGGATGACGGCGCAGTCCTGCAGCTTGTCGAACACATGCCGCGGTTCGCCCTGGCCCGGAAAGCGCGCGAAGCGCGTGCCGCCCGTGCCGACGCCCCAGCTCGGAATGGCGACGCCAAACGCGGCGACCCGCGCCCGCACCGTCTCGATGTCAATGTTCCGCCGCGCCAACTGCTCGCCCAGGTGCTCGTAGTCGTGGTGCACATGCCGCGCCAGCTTGTCGTTCTGCGCCGCAATCAGCGATGGATCAATCGTCTTCATGTCTTGTGTCTCCTTCCAGGAACCGCGCGAAGCGCAGGTTCAAATCCAGCAGCCGCCGCGGAACTGGCTCTGCCAGGCCGCTGGTGGCGCCCCCTGGGGGGAGGCGGCTTGCCGCCTCGGGGGGGTCTACCGGGTGAATGCAGCGAGATTGCCGGCATCAACGTTCAGGATGTTGCCGGTGCTCTTGGCCGACAGGTGCTCGGCGGCGAAGAAATAAGCCGCCTCGGCAATGTCCTCCGGGTAGACGCTGCGCTTGAGCATGGACCGGTCGCGGTAGAAGGCTTCCAGGTCGGACTCGCTGATCTTGTTGGCCGCAGCGCGTTCCTCGCTCCATTTGCCGGTCCATATCTTGGAGCCGCGGATCACGGCGTCCGGGTTCACCACGTTGGAGCGGATGCCCAGTGGCGCGCCTTCCAGCGCGAAGCTGCGGCTGAGCTGGATCTCGGCGGCCTTGGCGGCGCAGTAGGCGCTGGCCTGGTTGCTGGCCACCATGCCGTTTTTGCTGGCGATGATGATCATGCAGCCGCCTGTGCCTTGCGCCTTCATCTGCCGGAAGGCTTCGCGGCCGACCAGGAAGTAGCCGGTGGCCAGGATGTCCTGGTTGCGCTTCCACAGCGCCAGCGTGGTGTCCTCAATCGGCGCGGCCGAGGCGATGCCGGCATTGCTGACGAGGATGTCCACGCCGCCGAATTCCAGCGCGGTGCGGTCCAGTGCGGCGATCACGCTGGCTTCGTCGGTCACGTCGCAGCGCAGGCCGCGCACGGCGTCCCGGCCGAAGCCCTTGGCCAGCGAGGCCTCCACCTCGTCCAGCGCTTCCTGGTCGATGTCGGCCAGTACCACGCAGGCGCCCTCGGTCAACATGCGCCGGGCGATTGCCTGGCCAATGCCGCCGGCGCCGCCGGTCACCAGCACCACCTTGCCGACCAGCGGTTTCGGTTTGGGCATGCGCTGCAGCTTGGCCTCCTCGAGCAGCCAGTACTCGATGTCGAAGGCCTCCTGCTCGGGCAGGCCGACGTAGCGGTCCACCGCATTGGCTTCGCGCATCACGTTGATGGCGTTGACGTAGAACTCGCCGGCAATGCGGGCGGTGGCCTTGTCCTTGGCAATCGTCACCATGCCGATGCGCGGCAGCAGGATCACGACCGGATTCGGGTCGCGCAGTGGCGGGCTGCTGGGGCGCTTGCAGCGTTCGTAGTAGGCGGCGTAGTCGGCGCGGTAGTCGGCCAGCAGTTCGCCCAGGCGGTCGCGCAGCGCGTCGCCCTGCAGCGTGTAGACGGCTTCGGGCACGACCAGCGGGCGGATCTTGGTGCGCAGGAAGTGGTCTGGGCAGGAGGTGCCCAGCGCGGCTAGCGGCGCCAGGTCCACCGAGTTGACGAACTCCAGCACCTCGGGCGAGGTGTTCAGGTGCAGCAGCTTCGGAGCCCCCTCGGCGCTGAGGCCGCGCAGCACCGGCAGCAGCCGTGCCAGGGCCTGGTTGCGCTGGTCCTCGGGCAGCGCGCTGAACTGCACGCCGCCAAAGGCCTGGGCCTGGCGAGCCGAGCGCTCGCGGGCCAGCCAGCCCTGGGCGCGCTGGATCAGGTCCACGGTGTTCTCGTAGCAGGCCTTGGACGTGTCGCCCCAGCTGAACAGCCCGTGGCCGGCCAGCACGATGCCTCGCAGGCCCGGGTGCTGGGCGTCGTATTCCGCCAGGCGCCGGCCCAGCTCGTAGCCGGGCCGCAGCCAGGGCAGCCAGCCGACGGTGCCTTCGAAGACCTGTTTGGTCAGCGCCTCGGAGTTGGCCATGGCCGCGATGGCGATGACCGCGTCCGGGTGCATGTGGTCCACGTGTGCGTAGGGCAGCAGCGAGTGCAGGGGCGTGTCGATGGACGCGGCGCGGCTGTTCAGGTTGAAGGTGCAGTGCGGCAGGTAGCCCACCATCTCGTCTTCGTGTTCCAGGCCGCGGTACAGGCTGCTGAGCGCGCGCAGCTTGTCCATGTAGAGGGTGGAGAAGCCGTCCAGCTTCATAGAGCCCACGTCGCCGCCCGAGCCCTTGACCCACAGCACCTCGACTGGCTGGCCGGTGAGCGGGTCCGGCTGGGTGAGCTTGGCCGAGGTGTTGCCACCGCCGTAGTTGGTGATGCGCAGGTCCGAGCCCAGCAGGTTGGAGCGGTAGAGCAGCAGGCCGGGTTCGTCCAGCGTGGCGGCGCGGGTGTCGTCCCAGCGGGGGAAGGGCTTGATCGGCGTGGGGGCCATGGCGGTGTGTGCGTGAGGGCTTGAGCGGGAATGAGCCGAAGGTTAGAAGCCAAGTCCTTCAGCATCAATTGATGAAGCTTGATGGTGAAGTTCAGGCAATACTGATGCTGCAGCGCTCCGGCCCTCGCCTGGGCCTGTTTCTCGGGGTTAGCCCGCGCAAAACTGCTCGATCCGACCGTCGACATGCCGGGAAACCCCCAACCGTCTTTTCATCTGGACATGAAGACCTTCAACCTGCGCCACCTGCACCTGTTCGAAGCCATTGCCAGCGGCGGCAGCTTTTCGCGCGCGGCCGAGTCGCTGGCGATGACGCAGTCGGCGGTGTCCATGCAGATGCGCCAGCTGGAAACCGACCTGGGCCTGAAGC
>NZ_VIDT01000252.1 GCF_006519715.1 Ideonella azotifigens | reverse complement strand
GCGCTGCTGCTCGGCCGAAGGCGGGCTGGCCCACATCTCCACAGGTTTGGCCGTGCGGCGGTACTGCTCCGGCACCACTTCGCCATAGTGAACCTGCCCGTTCTCATCCACCCAGCGGTACACCGTCGCCGCCACGGCGCCGGCTGCGGCCAGCAGCAGGGCCGTGGACGTGAGGGCGGCTAAAGCGGCGCGAAGGTGGTGCATGGAGGGGGCGATGATGGTCGGCCCGGGGCGGCAGACAAGTAATCGCGCAAGGGATGGGGCGGTCGCCTCCCGATCCGGGTCCGGGCTCCCATTTCCCCTTTCGCCTCGCTTCGGTGCTCGGTAATGCGGGCCAGACGCCGGAAAGAGACAGGTCCTGCTCGGCTTGCGCGTGTTTCCTGAGGGAGTGCGCGCCAGTGCACTCCAAGCGCGGGGGGATGGGAGCCCTGATCCTCGAGTCCATCGGGGAAGTCCCTGTAGACGGGTTAGCCCCCAGCGTGACCAGGCTTGGATGCTAGAAAGTCCGACCAAGGAGAAGCTCTCTGTCGGATTTGTCACTCAGGGTTATGACGATGTCCTCATGCTCGACAGAGTCAGGCAAGTCATCGCTGATAGCTGTCATGATATACTGAAAGTTGTACTGAATCGATCTTCGTTTCATCGCTTCGATGAACTTCTTCTTTATATTCCTATCGGCGTTATCAATGACGCCGTCATGAATAATGAAGCCGGAATCGTCATTATTGACAATGCGCAGCGCGACATCGAATGCGGCGCACGAGATCTTCTTGGCCATCTCGCCTTTGAGCTCCTGCGAGGGGCTTTGGTCACGCCAGGAAATGGTTCTGAAGTCGAGGTTGCCTGTCGAGTTCTTCTCAATAACAAGTTCGGAATCAATGTCCATTACATCGGCCATTATCTGGTGATAGTGGCTCTTGATTTCTCGAAATGTCGCGTCATGTTCATCGATCTCGGAAGCGACCTGAGCTGCAAGAGTCAACTGCTGTGTCTTCAGTAGATTGCGCTCTGCAGTTGCTGTTTGAATCGACTCTCGATAGACATCCTGCTTCAAGAGGGAGAGCTCCGTCTCAGTCTCCGCGAGCTGAGGAGAGAGCTGCCTATAAAGGTCAATTGAACCCGGTGCCACAATTAGTTGAAGATATTGCGCACGCTTCTCGTTTAGAATCGTCAGCTCTTGTTCCAAAGTCGAGACACTTTCTAGTATGCGCTTCTTCATAGCGCTCAGAGCCGTACTACGATTTTCGGTGACCTGAACAAAGAACTCCTGAACGTCCGACAAATCTCGCTTAACCTGCTCGCCGAAGTAGATATTGAGATCTGCATATATCTGCTCTATTCTTTCTGGGGTGAACTGTACAAATGCGGTGCTTCGAAGGGCCTCTGTAACGGCAGAGAGTTCTTTGCGTTGGACGAAAAGCTCGCGCTTGGCGTAGAGGATTCGTGAGTCCACCTCGGATGCTAGTTGAGCCGAGGTTGAGTCCTCGATGCTTCCAAAGTTGAGACTTGCGATGGCATTCATCAACTCTGTTCGGCGCGCTTCAAGGCGCGCAATCTCTTCAGCGCGCCCCTCTCTCTTCATGCCGCTACTCGCGGCAATCTCAATGAATTTGTCGTAGTCCTGAATTGTCGATTCAATCTCATACTTCTCTACCAAGGGGCGTTCGTTGAAACCCATTAGTCTGAGGAGCAGGGGCTTCCAACTCAGATCTTTGCCGCGGATGGAGACCTTTCTGAACTCATCCTTGTAGTCATCCTGGAATCGGATGAAGTACTCGTAGGACTGCTTGACTTCTGTGGAGAATGCGGCCTTCTTCTTTTTAGTGTAGTCAGCAACGATTTTTCGCGTCTCGCTGCCCATGCGCAGTTCGACCGTAAAGACTGGATTTGGAAAATTCTCTTTTATCGCCTTTATGCGCTCTGAGTCGCGCGAGCCGAAGAGGATGTGATCAATTAGTTCAATTAGCGTTGTTTTGCCGAGGTTGTGGCTCTTGCCTTCGCCTCGACTTTTCGCTACCCCAAGAACGATAGAGAAGTTCTTGTTGAATTCAACCGTGCGAAACAACGGTATTTCAGATGAGATTCCATGAATTTTCATTGAATACCACCCGATCAGTTTCTAGGTCAAACGATATTTTGTTAAGCGCGAACAGAAGTAGCAAGCTCTCGGTGAATGTGGTTCGGATTCCCGGTGTGGCGTCGGAGCAGAACCTCTTCTGGAGTGCCAAAAGGGGCTCTGATTTCTGATTTCTTAGATGCAGTCCGATTCGACTGGCAAGGAAGAGCGAACTGTTCTGAGGAGTGCTGAACTGGCCGATGCGAATCATGGGACTAGCCCTATTTGACAGCTTAGGTACATGTAGTTCATCAGGTGAACAAGAACGTGAGCCTCGTCAAGTTCGGCGCCTGTGTTCTCGCAGTAGATGCCGAGCGCGTGAATCTTGAAACCTGGGAAGTCCTTCTAGAATTTTGCTAAGTACAACTGATTCAGTACGTACGAAGCCTTTGCGTAGTCTGCAGCGGTTGTGCCGCTTGCATCCGATCCTATGGATTCCGTGATTTCATCCCAGAGCGCGTATGTTTGTTCAATCTGGATTGAGTTCGCGGCATCAACGGAATTGATGGCGTTTTTGGTCAGAATATCTGGTGGCCTGAGCCGACTTGCCGAAACACTCAGAAAGTCCAGGTGTGCGATCCTTTCCAGGATGTGTGAGATATTTCTGGCGCATACGTCTACCGGGTCGAAAGGACGATTGAAAACATTCGTGACCTGGGTATTGCCCGTTCCGATGGCTGTCTGCTTTATCGGCCTCATTGCTTGATGTTCTGCTTATTGCTTGTTCCGCTGGCGCGCTGATTTGCGTTCTTGCTTGCATTATTGCTCAAGTGGATGTTTATCCGTACCAAGATGCCGGTTGCGCAGATAGCGGTGACTATGGTGGCGATGTCTGCAAGGATCGAAAGGATTTCGCGCATGGGTGTCTCTGGTTGGAGGGCGGAAGGGCGGGATTCTGGGGGCTAACGCCTATGTTAACCGGCGCCAGAGCGCGGAGCGCGCAGGGCGCCAACACTGACCATAAGAATGCCGAAGGCATGGCCAGTGTTGGCGTCCGCGTTGAACCGACAGTTGACCTCATTCGTTAATCTTGAGAAGCAGATTGTCGAGTTGCCTTGGTGACATAGCTAAGCCATATTCACTTTCGCAGTGCTTGACAAGGGATGTAGCCTTTTCTGCAAACTTCCGGTATTCGTTGTCGCCGCAGCCTTTCGAGCGACTCGCTCGGGGCAACACATCAGAGAATTCCCGGATTGCCTTGACGGAGCGTGAGTCATAGATGTAGAACAGGCGGGGCACATGGAAGTGAAGATACTTTGAGGCAAGTGAGCGCTTCTCAAGGTCCGAAATTTCGCCAAATAAAGAAGTAACCAAACCATGAACTTGGACCATGGTTTTTAGCCCATCCGGAGTTGCTGGTGTGGCGACTCTGGCTTTATGAATCCAATCGTCAATGCATGATTTAAGAATTGATGGAGCCACAGTGTCAATGTAGAAGCGATCATTGTCGTGGTCATCATTCTTATTGCGGCGACGTTCAATTGCCGCAGCGTAGACGCGCCCGATGAATAAGACTTTGGCAAGTATTCCACTACTGTGCAGATGCGCAGGATGTGCTGTACAAAGATCGTACAGCACGCGATTCGCAGTGTCCCATGCAGAGGGGCACATTGCTTTGAGGATACGCTGACGGGTGGGTAGCGGCATGTGAGGTCAATGTCGGAGTTGACCGGCACACACCGGCAAGGCGCCGCGAGACGTATTCTCTCGCGCACGACTCGCGGTGCCTTGCCGGTGCGTGTCCATGTCGAACGACCTGTTAGGCACCATCATTTCTCCAGCCTGAAAGTTTCCGCGCTGTACATCCCCGTTTCAACGCCAATCCCCCCGTCGCTGATTGTGTGCAACTTCATGCCGGCAAACGCGCGCGTCGCACTGAGCGGGATGTCGTCCTTCACCGGACTCAAATCGTCAGGATAGACCCCGTGAATCGCGCGGTAGCGTTCAAGCGCCGCCATAGTCGCCTCGTAGGAGACGCTAATTTCGTCGGCGAGTTCGGTTGCCTTTATGCAAGGCTGCTCCCGTCGCGGCAAATTGTTGTGAACGAAACTGCCGTCTTGGCACAAGTCGTCATATAAGCGATACGCCCCCTGCACGCTGCCCGTGGTTTCCAGAGTACGAGCTCTTTCATAGGACTGCCATTCTTCTGCTTTTGCTTCTGCTTCTACGTCGCGGTCGTGCGCAGCAGATCGATAAGCGTACGAGGCGAGCGCGGCCAGCACGATCACCAGCGGGCCTACGCTGTAAATCCAAGTTCGAGCAGTCGCTCGCATGGTGCTGCCTAACGCGTTGTATCAGGCATCACAGCGCCTGACAGCGCTGAAAGTGCCTGTGTAACAGGTTTGGTTGGCGTGGGGAAAATTCTTGATTCATCTGGTTTTTCCTCCATATTGGTTGGGTGCCCATCCAGGATTAAATTTAGCGACAAAAGCGGCGTCTGTTACAGATTCTGCTGACTCGCAGTCGCATTGCCAAGGGAGTGTGCATGTTGCCATCCGTCTTGCGCCAAGCGCCGTCGCCTTACCTCTCAAGGCATGCGGTGGGTGAGTGGGTTTTGCCAATTTTGCTCCTGAAGACTATGATGGTGGCAATGTTGGCAACCCAAGGAGTGCGGCACATGGCGATCAGTTCTACTTCCCCTGAGGCGGCGGGCGACAAGGGTGCGCACCTGGGCGGGCAGCCGGCGTTGACTTGGCCGTTGGTCTTGCCGGCGGAGCTGGACCCGGCCATGGCGGCTTCGCTCACCACGGCGCTGGAGAAGGCCTTGCATTTGATGGTGGACACCGGCCAGCAGATCACGGTGCTCAGCCGTGCGGACCGGCTGGCCGAGTTGGCCACCGGGTTGCTGGAGCCGCAGCTGGAGCTGGTGGAGGACCGGGTTCATCGCATGAAGACGGTCAACGAGGTGTTTGGCCAGGGTGACTGGCTGACGGCCGAGCAGATCAATGCGCTGCAGCTCGATCCGCCTGCCAACAAGGCGCACCCGGCCAGCGACTGGAAGCGGCGTGGGCGCATCTTCAGCGTCAACTACGGCGGCAAGGAGTACTTCGCCCGCTACCAGTTCGACGCGCTCTACCAGCCCTTGCCCATCGTCAAAGAGGTGCTGAAGGCTCTGGGCGAGGCGGCGGACCCGTGGGTGCTGGCCAGTTGGTTCCACTTCCCGAATGGCTGGCTGAATGCCGAGGCGCCCAAGGATTCGCTGGACCATGCGCAGGCTGTGCTCGGTGCGGCCGCAAAACGCCAAGCCACCTACCACGCTTGATGCCGGCCCTGCCATTGCCGGCGCCGCCTGCAGAGGCTGCTTTCACCGTGCTGCCGGTCACGCGGCAAGAGGTGCCGCTCTGGTACCACGTCTACAGCACCCAGCGCTTTTCCCAAACCCACGCCCGCAGCTTCGCCCAAGGCTGGGGCGACACCCGTTTCGCGCCGATTGAGCACGCGCCGGGGGAGCCGGTGCACACCTATTACGCTGCCAGCGACCGCCAAGCCTGCTACATGGAATCGGTGCTGCACGACGTGGTGCTGCAGCCGCCCGGCATGTTCGAGGTCGACACGCTGCGCCACCTGCACCTGGTGACGCTGCGGCTGCCGCCCTCCGTCGCCTGCGTGCAGTTCCACACCCCGTTCCTGCCGGCGCTGGGCCTCAGCCGCGCGCAGCTGGTCGACAGCCTGCCCGCGCAATACCCCCAGACGCGCGCCTGGGCCCAGGCCGCCTACGCCCAATGCCCACAAGCCCAGGCCATTGCCTACGGCTCGCGCCGGCACGACGCGGGCCGCTGCCTGATGCTGTTCAAGCAGCGCCTGCCCGACCCGCCCTTCGAGGTGCTGGCCGAAGAGCCGCTGGCGGTGGGCCCGCGACGCGCCGAGTTGCTGGCGCTGGTGCGGGCGCTCAAGCTGCACGAGGTGTGAAACGCCAAAACACCGGCAAACCGCCATGACCCTGCTCTCACGTTCGCTGAAGGAGGCCATCGTCACCATGCTGGCGGCCCTGGCCACCTTGGGCTGTGCGCTGGCCCTTGCGCCGGCGGCTGGCACGGCGGTGCTGGGCGTGGTGCTGTGCCTGTCTCTCTCGCGCAGCCAGCTGGACCGCGACCGGCGCGGCCGGATCGAAGCAGCCATTGCCTTGCCGCTGGTCAGCCTGGCAGCGTTTGGCGTGGCTATGCTGTTGCATGAACGGCCCTGGTGGGGGGCGACCGCTTTCGTGCTGGTCATCTCGGCGTCCATCTGGCTGCGTCGCTTCGGCGATGCAGGGCGCAAGGCTGGAAGGCTGATCGCGCTGCCGTTCGTGGTGCTGCTGATCACGCCGCACCTGCCGGCATCGCCAGGCGGCCCGCTGCCGGCCTGGTTGCTCACGGTGGTCGTTGCGCTGCTGGCGCTGTTCTGGGTCGGCCTGCTGCATGCGCTGGCGCAGCGGCTGCGCTTCCTGCCCAGCGTGCCGCCCGAGCCCAAGCTGCCTGCAGCACCGCAGACAGGCGGGCTGCGGCTCATTGCCAGCAGCAGGATGGCGATCCAGATGGGGCTGGCGCTGGCGGCGGGCTTCGCAGTGGGGCATCTGTTTTTCGGGCCGCACTGGGCCTGGGTCGTGTTGACTGCGTTCATCGTCGGCAGTGGCAACCAGGGGCGGCTGGACGTGGTCCACAAGAGCGGGCTGCGCGTGCTGGGCGCGGCAGCCGGCACGGTCATCGCGCTGGCCGCGAACGGTGGCCTGGGCGGGCATGACCGCGGCACGGTGGCGCTGATCCTGCTGGCCGTCTTCCTGGGCCTGTGGCTGCGGCCGCTGGGCTACGCCTGGTGGGCGTTGTTCGTGACGCTGGCGCTGGCGCTGCTGCAAGGCTTCGAAGGGCTGCCAGCGCAGGAGGTGCTGGGCCTGCGGCTGGCGGAGATCGTCATCGGCGCGTTGATTGGCGTGGCGGCGGCCTGGTTCGTATTGCCGGTGCGTTCGACCGATGTGCTGAGGCGACGCATCGCGGATGCCCTGGCCGCGCTGGCCGAGGCCGGTGATCCGGCGGCAACCGAGCGCTCAGCCCAGCCCTTCCTCGCCCAGCTCGCCAACGTGGAAAAGGTGGCGCCGGCCTTCCGTGCAACGAGGCGGCTGACACGGCGCTGGCACCCGTTGCAGCCTGCCGACTGGGTCGACACACTGGCCGCCTG
>NZ_VIDT01000251.1 GCF_006519715.1 Ideonella azotifigens | reverse complement strand
GCGCAGCACGCGGGTTCAGCGAAGCGCGGTTTCAGGCGACCACGGCTTCAGCCTCGAGCAGGTAACCCAGCCCGCGCACGGTGCGGATGACCAGTCCGGAACCCTCCAGCTTGCGACGCAGCCTGTGAATGTAGACCTCGATCGCGTTGTTGCCACCGGCACCGCCCTCGCTGGCACCGCCGGCGCGATCGGTTGCCCAGACCTGGTTGATCTGCTCCTTGGTGACCACCTTCTCGCGCTGCGTCAGCAGCAGGTCCAGCAGCATCCACTCGCGCGGGCTGAGTTCCAGCGGCTCGCTGCGCAGCGTGGCGCGGCGGGTGTCACGGTCGAAGCTCAGCGGGCCCATTTCGCTGGCGCTGCTGACCGGTTTGCTGCGGCGCAGCAGTGCCCGCAGCCGTGCTTCCAGCTCGGGAAAGTCGAAGGGTTTGGTCAGGTAGTCGTCGGCCCCGGCATTCAGGCCGGCCACGCGGTCGTCCAGGCTGTCGAGTGCGGTCAAGACCAGCACCGGCAAGCCGGGCTTGGCGGCGCGCACGCGGCGCAGCACCGTCAGCCCGTCGACCATGGGCAGGCCAAGGTCCAGCACCGCCAGGTCGTAAGGTTGCTTCAGCAGCAGGTATTCGGCCACTGCGCCATTCGGTGCGTGCTCCACCTGGAAGCCAGCCTCGCGCAATTGCGCAGACAGGGCGTCCGAGAGCAGCGCATCGTCTTCAGCGAGCAAGAGGTTCATGGGCAAAGCTTAACGTGCGCTGAGCGCGACGGGGAGGCGGGAAACACCGGGCAATGCCAGGCCTTGGCGCGGCGCTTCAGCCCAAGCGGCTCAGCAGCGCCTGGGCGGCGGCCGGGTTGCGCTCCTTGGCGCCACTGATGAAATAGAAGAACACGTCGCGCGGATGCGCCAGCTCAGCCGGCGGCGGACCGGCCTCGACCTTGGGCAGCCCGGTCGGCTCTTGTCCGTCGCGCCAGGTGGCGACGCTTTTGGCCAGGCCGTCCAGCACCTCGGGTTCACAGCCCTCCGGCTGTTCGGACGCGGTGCGCATGAAGCGGCAGTAGGCGAAGTCGGCGGTCAGGTCCGGCAGCGGCGGGTAGTCGTCAGCCTCGGTGAACACCGTGGCCATGCCCATGGACCGCGCCAGGTCCAGGTACTCGGGGCAACGGAAGCTCTCATGCCGCACGTCCAGTGCGTGGCGCAGCGGCCGGCCGCCCAGCTCGCGTGGCAGCAGCTTCAGGAAGGCGCCGAAGTCGGCCGCATCGAAACGCTTGCTTGGCGCGAATTGCCAGACGATGGGGCCGAGCTTGTCCTTCAATTCGAGCAGCCCGCTGGCCAGGAATTTCTCTACCGAGCCACCGGCCTCGGCCAGCACCCGGCGGTTGGTCGTGAAGCGGTTGGCCTTCAGCGAGAACATGAAGCCGGGCGGCGTGTCGTCATGCCACTTGGCAAAGGTGCTGGGCCGCTGGTCGCTGTAGTAGGTGCTGTTGATCTCGATTGCGCTGAGCTTGCTGCTGGCGTACGCGAGTTCCTTGGTCTTGGGCCAGCCCACGGGGAAGAAATTGCCATCGCGCCAGGGCTCGAAGACCCAGCCGCCAATGCCCACGCGGATGCGGGGTGCGCCGGATGTCGACGAGGAGGGCGTTACAGCATCAGGCAGGAGAGAAAGCGTGTGCATGGCGATCAAGGCGTGCAGCCGCAGCGGTAGTGAGTTGATCGTAGCGGCTCTGGCGCCGTAGGAGGGCGCCCACGTTCGGCTGAGGCCATGTCCGTCTTTGCAACTCGCGCCGGCAGGCCTATGGTTCGGCCATTCGCCGCGCCACGCGGCATCACGAGGAGAAGTCGACCATGGACTGCAGCTTCCATCAGTTCCACGAGCTGTTTGCCCAACTGGGCCTGCCCGCCGAGGAAGCGGACATTCGCAGTTTCATCCACGCGCACCGGCCGCTGCCCAGCGGCGTGGCCCTCAATGAAGCCGACTTCTGGACGCCCGCCCAGGCGCAACTGCTGAAGGAACAGCTCAAGCAGGACGCCGACTGGGCCGAGGTGGTCGACCAACTGAACCTGGCCTTGCATTGAGCGAGCCGGCCCGCGCCGGGCGGGCTGCGCTGCTCAACACTCGACGATGTTGACCGCCAGGCCGCCGCGAGCGGTTTCCTTGTATTTGGTCTTCATGTCCGCCCCGGTCTCGCGCATGGTCTTGATGACCTTGTCCAGGCTGACGTGGTGCGTGCCATCGCCGTGCAGCGCCATGCGGGCCGCATTGATGGCCTTGACCGAGGCGATGGCGTTGCGCTCGATGCAGGGGATCTGCACCAGGCCGCCGACCGGGTCGCAGGTCAGCCCCAGGTGGTGTTCCATGCCGATCTCGGCGGCGTTTTCCACCTGCTCTGGCGTACCGCCCATGACCTGGCACAGCGCAGCGGCGGCCATGGAACAGGCCACGCCCACCTCGCCCTGGCAGCCGACTTCGGCGCCCGAGATGCTGGCGTTTTCCTTGTAGAGGATGCCGATGGCCGCGGCGGTGAGCAGGAAGTCCACCACGCCCGCGTCGGTCGCGCTGTGCACGAAGCGCGTGTAGTAGTGGAGGACGGCCGGCACGATGCCGGCAGCGCCATTGGTCGGCGCCGTCACCACGCGGCCGCCGGCAGCGTTTTCCTCGTTGACCGCCAGTGCATAGAGGTTGACCCAGTCCATCACCTGCAGCGGGTCGCGCAGCGCGGCCTCGGGGTTGGATGTCAACGCGCGATGCAAAGTGGCGGCGCGGCGGCGCACTTTGAAGCCGCCCGGCAGGATGCCTTCGGTCCTGCAGCCGCGGGCCACGCAGTCCTGCATCACCTGCCAGATCTTCATCAGGCCGCTGTGGATCTCGGCCTCCGTGCGCCAGTGCAGCTCGTTGCGCCGCATGACCTGGGCGATGGACAGGCCGTGTTCCTGGCATAGCGCGAGCAACTGGTCGCCGCTGGTGAAGGGCAAGGGCAGCACGGTGGCATCCGGTGCGATGACCTTCTGCTTGCTGCCGTCGGCTGCCACTTCATCGCTGACGACAAAGCCGCCACCGACCGAGTAGTAGGTGCGCGACTCCAGCTCGGCGCCGGCCGCGTCATAGGCCGTGAGCCGCATGCCATTCGCGTGGAAGGGCAGCGTCTCTCGGCGCATGAAGAGCAGATCCTCGGCCTCGAGGAAATGGACCGGATGCTCGCCCAGCAGGTTCAGCCGCCGCTCGCCGCGCATGGCTTCCAGGATGGCCGGCACCTGCTCCACGTCCACGCTGTCCGGCTCATGGCCGGCCAGGCCCAGCAGCACGGCCTTGTCGCTGCCGTGGCCCTTGCCGGTGGCACCCAGCGAACCGTAGAGCCAGCAGCGCACGCGGGCCACGCGAGGCAGCAAGTCCTCGTGCCGCAGGCGACCAACGAACAGCCGCGCCGCGCGCATCGGACCTACCGTGTGCGAGCTGCTCGGGCCGATGCCGATCTTGAACAGATCGAAGACTGAGACTGCCATCGTGGACCTTGCTAAGAGGCTGGGCGGATCGCGGGAGGATCAGGCCTCGAGTTCGGAAACTGGAATGCAACTGCAGAACAGGTTCCGGTCGCCCCAGACGTTGTCCACGCGGCCGACCGGCGACCAGTACTTGCCCTGGCGCAGGCTGGCCAACGGGTAGGCGGCGGCCTCGCGGCTGTAGCCGTGCGTCCACTCGGTCTTCACCAGCTGTTCGGCGGTGTGCGGCGCGTTCTTCAGCGGGTTGTCCTCGCGCGGCAGCGTGCCAGCCTCGACCTGGCGGATCTCTTCGCGGATCGCGATCATCGCGTCGCAGAAGCGGTCCAGCTCGGCTTTGGGTTCGCTCTCGGTCGGCTCGACCATCAGCGTGCCGGCGACCGGGAAGGACAGCGTGGGCGCGTGGAAGCCGTAGTCGATCAGGCGCTTGGCCACGTCTTCGGCGCTGATGCCGGACGAGTCCTTCAGCGGGCGCAGGTCCAGGATGCACTCGTGGGCGACGCCGCCGCCCTTGATGCCGTCCTTGCTGCCGCTGAAGTGGATGTCGTAGTGGCCAGACAGGCGGGCCGCGACATAGTTGGCGCTGAGGATGGCGGTTTCAGTCGCGGCCTGCAGGCCTTCGGCACCCATCATGCGCACGTACATCCAGCTGATGGGCAGCACCGCGGCATTGCCCAGCGGCGCGGCCGAGACGGCGCCCACTCCGCCCAGGCGCTGCTGGCCGGCGGTGCCGTGGCCCGGCAGGAAGGGCACCAGGTCTTCGACCACGCAGACCGGGCCGACGCCCGGGCCGCCACCGCCGTGCGGAATGCAGAAGGTCTTGTGCAGGTTCAGGTGGCTCACGTCGCCGCCGAACTGGCCCGGCGCTGCCACGCCGACCATTGCGTTCATGTTGGCGCCGTCCACGTACACCCGGCCGCCGAAGCTGTGCACCATCTCGCACAGCGCCTTCACCTGCGGCTCGAACACGCCGTAGGTGGAGGGGTAGGTGATCATGATCGCAGCCAGGTCGGCCGCATGCTTCTCGCACTTGGCCTTCAGGTCCGCCAGGTCCACGCTGCCGTTGGCGTCGCATTTCACGACGACCACCTGCATGCCGACCATCATCGCGCTGGCCGGGTTGGTGCCGTGCGCGCTCTCGGGGATCAGGCAGATGCGGCGGTGGGCTTCACCGCGGCTGGCATGCCAGGCCTGGATGGCCAGCAGGCCGGCGTATTCGCCTTGCGAGCCGGCGTTGGGCTGCAGGCTGATGCCGGCGTAACCGGTGGCTTGTGCCAGCCAGGCGCAGAGCTGCTCGTTCAGCAGCGCGTAGCCGGCCAGCTGGTCGGCCGGGGCAAACGGGTGGATGTTGGCGAACTCCGGCCAGGTGATGGGGATCATCTCGCTGGTGGCGTTCAGCTTCATGGTGCACGAGCCCAGCGGGATCATGCTGCGGTCCAGCGCCAGGTCCTTGTCCGAGAGCTTGCGGATGTAGCGCAGCATCTCGGTTTCGCTGTGGTGGGCGTTGAAGACCGGATGCGTCAGGAAGGCCGAGCTGCGGGCCAGGGCGGCCGGCACCAGCGGCGCCACGCCGGCTTCGAACTGGTCGAAGGTGGGCAGCGAATTGCCGTGGGCGAACAGGGCCCAGATCGCCAGCAGGTCGGCGCGCGTGGTGGTCTCGTCCAGCGTGATGCCGACCGAAGCGTCGCTCGCCTTGCGCAGGTTCATGCCGGCGGCGCGGGCCGTTGCCAGAATGGCTTCCGTCTGGCCGGCTGACTTCACTTCCAGCGTGTCAAAGGCTTCTTCATGCGCCAGCGTGGCGCCCAGTTGCTTCAGGCCGGCGGCCAGGATGGCGGTGTAGCTGGCCACGCGGCGGGCGATGCGCTTGAGGCCATCCGGGCCGTGATAAACGGCGTACATGCTGGCGACGACGGCCGGCAGCACCTGCGCGGTGCAGATGTTGGACGTGGCCTTTTCGCGGCGGATGTGCTGCTCGCGGGTCTGCAGCGCCAGGCGATAGGCGGGCGCGCCGTGCGCGTCCACGCTCACGCCCACCAGGCGGCCGGGCAAAGAGCGCTTGAATTCGTCCTTGCAGGCCAGGTAGGCGGCGTGCGGACCGCCAGCGCCCATGGGCATGCCGAAGCGCTGGGTATTGCCCAGCGCGATGTCAGCGCCTTGCTCGGCCGGGGCCTGCATCAGCGTCAGCGCCAGCAGGTCGGCCGCGACGATCAGCAGGCCGCCCTTGGCGTGCACGGCATCGGCCAGCGGCTGCAACGCGCGCACCCGGCCGGTCACGCCGGGGTACTGCACCAGCGCGGCAAAGCATTCCTGCTGGCCGGCTTGCTCGGCCGGGCCGACGACGACCGTGATGCCCAGCGGCTTGGCGCGGGTGCGGATCACTTCCAGCGACTGCGGCAGCACGTCGTCTGCCACGAAGAAGGTTTCGCTCTTGCTCTTGCCCACGCGGGCGGCCAGCGTCATGGCTTCGGCGGCCGAGGTGGCCTCGTCCAGCATCGAGGCGTTGGCCACGGCCATGCCGGTCAGGTCGGTCACCAGGGTCTGGAAGTTGACCAGGGCTTCCATGCGGCCTTGCGAGATCTCGGCCTGGTAAGGCGTGTAGGCGGTGTACCAGGCCGGGTTCTCGAGGATGTTGCGCAGGATGACGCCGGGGGTCAGCGTGCCGTGGTAGCCCTGGCCGATGAAGCTCTTGAGGCACTGGTTCTTGCCAGCGATGGCCTTCAGCTCGGCCAACGCCTGGGCTTCGGTCAGCGGCGCGGGCAACTGCATGGGCGCGCTGCGGGCGATGCTGGCGGGCACCAGGGTTTCGATCAGCGCACGACGCGAGGCCGCGCCGATCACGCTGAGCATCGCAGCTTCGTCCTCCGGCGCCGGCCCGATGTGGCGGGCGACGAACTCGGCGTTGTTTTCAAGGGCGTCCAGGGGCGCGTGGGCGGACATCAGCATGGCAGCGGGTCTCGGCGGGGCGGCCGCGGTGGCGGCAGGGGAAAGGCGGGAAGGTTCGGCGGCGGATCGCGCCACCGAACCCGGCAGGATCAGCGCGGGATCAGAGCGTCTTCAGCAGCGCGTCGTACGAAGGCGCATCCATCAGCGCTTCGAACTCGGCCATGTCCGACACGTGGACCTTGAAGAACCAGCCGTTGCCCATCGGGTCGGTGTTGGCCAGCGAAGGATCGGCACGCAGCGCTTCGTTGACTTCGACGACTTCGCCGCTGACCGGCATGTAGATGTCGGCCGCGGCCTTGACCGACTCGACCACGCCGGCGATGTCGCCCTTGGCGTAGGTCGTGCCGACCTCGGGCAGGTCTACGAAGACCACATCGCCCAGGGCATCCTGCGCGTGCAGCGTGATGCCGACGACGGCGGCTTCGTGGTCCTCGATGTTGATCCACTCGTGATCGTTGGTGTACATGGTCGTCATGTGTCGGGCTCCGTGGTGTGGCGGGAGAAAGAATTCAGGAACAAACAAAGGGGGAGGCGGCAGCACGGCGGCGCCGTGCCAGCGCGCAGGTTAGATCGGCGGGGCGGGGCTGTCCAACCCCGGATGGGGCAGGTCGCAAGCCCGCCTCTGACCGATCTCGCTGCGCTCAGCCGCGGTAGTAGCGGTTCGGTGTGAACGGCGTGGCGGCGACCGTCATCGGCAGCCGCTTGCCGCGCACTTCGGCGAAGACTTCGGTGCCCACCGCGGCCTGCGCGGTCGGCAGGTAGGCCAGCGCGACCGGCGTGTTCACGGTCGGGCCCAGCGTGCCGCTGGTCACGGTGCCCAGCTCGGTGCCGTCTGCCGAGAAC
>NZ_VIDT01000250.1 GCF_006519715.1 Ideonella azotifigens | reverse complement strand
CGCTCGAACGCGGCGCTCTTCTGCGCAAAGCTGTCCTGCTGCGCCTGGGCCTGCTGGGCGATGGCCTTGGCGTCGGCGAGCTGCTTGGCGATCTGCGCCTCGCGTGCGTCCACTGCGTCCAGCACAGGCTGGTAGAGGAAGCGCTTGAGCAGCGCCACCAGGATCACGAAATTGAGCGCCTGGGCGCCCACGGTGAACCAGTCGATCAACATGGCTCACTTCCCGGCGACATGGGCGATCGCGGTGTTCCAGAACGGGTTGGCGAAGATCAGGATCATCGAGACCACGAAGCAGTAGATCGCGGTGGACTCGATCATCGCCAGGCCGACAAACAGCGTGCGCGTGATGGTCGAGGAGGCATCCGGCTGCTGCGCCAGCGCCGTCAGCGCAGTGGCCACTGCACGGCCCTCGGCGAAGGCCGGGCCCATGCAGCCGAAGCCCGTGGTGAGGCCGGCAATGACGATGGAGGCCACCGCGATGATGGTCATGCTGTCCATGAGATTTCTCCTTGTGCCGGCTAGTCGCCGACGTGGGTGGCTGCGGCCACATAGACCGCGGCGAGGATGCTGAAGATGTAGGCCTGCACCATGCCGGTGAGCAGGCCCAGGGCCGTCATCAGGACAGGGAACAGGAAGGGGGTGATGGTCAGCAGGATGGCGATGATCATCGCGCCGCTCATCATGTTGCCGAACAGGCGCACCGCCAGTGCCAGGGTGCGCGAGACCTCGCTGATGATGTTGAACGGCAGCATCAGCGCGGTCGGCTCGAGGTAGGACTTGAGGTAGCCGCGCAGGCCCTGGTCGCGAATGCCGTAGAGCGGCACCGCCACGAAGACGCACAAGGCCAGCGCCAGCGTGGTCGACAGCGAGCCGGTCGGCGGCTCGTAGCCGGGCAGGATGGTGAACAGGGCCGCGGCGGCCACGAACAGGAACAGCGTGCCCAGGAAGGCCAGGTAGCGCCGCGGCTGGCGCAGGCCGACCTGCTCGATCTGCTGCACGATGCCCAGCACGACGATCTCCAGCAGGTTCTGCCAGCGCGAGCGCTGCAACCCGCGGCTCAGGCGGCGCGTCACCAGCCAGGCGCCCAGCGTGAGCACCAGCATCAGCAGCCAGGTGAACGCGATGGTGGCATTCAGCTTGACGAAGCCGTGCAGCCAGAAGATCCATTCGTCAGGGCTGAGCCGCATGGCGTGCCTCCAGCGCTTCGTGGCCCATGCCGGGCGGGCGTGGCCGCGTCAGCCGAATGGCGATGAAGCGCGCGACCAGGAAACCCGCCAGGCAGGCCAGCAGCCGCTGCCAGTGGCCGGCACCCACCAGGTAGAAGCCCAGCGGGGTGAGGAACATGCGCAGCAGCCAGCCGGCCAGGTGCTGCAGCGCAGGGCGCCGGACGCTCAGCGTGCGCTGCACCGTCCACCACAGGCTGCCGAAGAAGCAGCCGCCCAACACCAGGCCAGCCAGGCCGGCCATCGCCAACGACGGCCATGTCCAGGCCTCATTCATCGGCATCGGATCGGTCCTCGTTTTCCTTGCGCATTGCGCGGTCGGCCTGGGCCACCCAGTGCCAGGCGTTGGCGCAGCCCAGCACCAGGCCGGCCACCAACAAGGCCAGGGTCCAGCGGTGCCGCCCGGGATCGTGCGCGTCCAGCCAGATGCCCAGGGCCGCGCCGAGCAGCGTGGGCACCACGACGGACCAGCCGATCAGGCCCATGGCGCCCAGCCCGGTCCAGACGCCCGGCTCACCGCTGCGCCGGGCGCGGCGTTTGCGATCTGCCTTCGCCCCCACTTGCGCCGCCAGGGACTTGTCGCGATCAGCGGCCACGGGCAAGCCCCTGCAGGCCGGAGAGCCGCGTCAGGCAGGCGGTCTCCAGCTTGGCCATCAGCGTGCGGAGTTGCAGGGCTTCTTCGTCCTGGGCCCGGAACTCGCGCTCGACGGCGGCGCGCAGCTGGCCCAGGTCACGGCCCAGCATGGCGCGGCGCACCGAGACGCGGACCTCGGGCCCGGCTTTCAGCAGCACGCCTTCGTCCACCGCGACAAACACCTCGCCGTCTGCCGGCGTCTCGAAGGTGAGGATGCCAGGCGTGAGCGCAGCCACGCAGTCCCGCCGGCGCGGCAGGATGCCGAACGAGCCCTGCGCCATCTCGGCGACGATGCGGGTCACGCCGCTCCTGGACAGCAGCACGCGCGACGGCAGCAGCACTTCCAGGCGCATGGGTTCAAGCGGCATGCGCATCCTCCGCCGGCAAGGCCTGCACCGTGATCGGCTCGCCCTTGGCCTCGGCGATGCGGCCGATCATGTAGAGCGCGCTTTCCGGATGGTCCTTGAACTCGTCGCGCAGGATGCGTTCGCAGCCGTCCAGCGCGTCCTTCAGGCCCACGGTCTTGCCGGCGATGCCGGTGAACTGTTCGGTGGTGAAGAAGGGCTGGGTCAGGAAGCGTTCGAGCCGGCGCGCCCGGGCCACCACCTTGCGGTCCTCGGAAGACAGCTGCTCCAGCCCCAGCATCGCGATGATGTCCTTCAGCTCGGCGTATTGCGCCAGCGTGCGCCGGATCTCCTGTGCCAGCCGGTAGTGTTCGGCGCCGACGATGCCGGGCGTGGCCATCTTCGAGTTGGACTGCAGCGGATCGATCGCCGGGTACAGACCCTCGCTGGCCCGCTTGCGCGAGAGCACGATGGAGGCCGACAGGTGCGAGAAGGTGTGCACTGCCGCCGGGTCGGTGAAGTCGTCTGCCGGCACGTAGACCGCCTGGATGGAGGTGATGGCGCCGGTGGCGGTGTTGGCAATGCGCTCCTCCAGCTCCGACAGCTCGGTGCCCATCGTCGGCTGGTAGCCCAGGCGCGAAGGCATCTGTCCCATCAGCCCGGAGACCTCGGAGCCGGCCTGGATGAAGCGGAAGATGTTGTCGACCAGCAGCAGCACGTCGCGGTGCTCGTCGTCGCGGAAGTACTCCGCCATCGTCAGCGCCGCATGGCCGACCCGGAAGCGCGCACCGGGCGGCTCGTTCATCTGGCCGAAGACCATCACCATGTTGGGCAGCACACCGGCCTCTCGCATGTCGTGATAGAGCTCCTCGCCCTCCCGGCAGCGCTCGCCAATGCCGCAGAAGATGCTCACGCCGTCGTGGTGGCCCACCATGTTGTGGATCAGCTCGGTCAGCAGCACCGTCTTGCCCACGCCGGCACCACCGAACAGCCCGGCCTTGCCGCCGGTCTCCAGCGGCAGCAGCACGTCAATGGCCTTGATGCCGGTCTCGAACACCACCGAGCGGGTGGACTGGCTGCTCAGGGGCGGCGGTGCGCGATGCACCGAGCGGCGCTGCACGTTGGCCGGTGCGGGCAGGCGGTCGATGGGCTGGCCGAACACGTCGAACATGCGCGACACGATGCCGGGCCCGACCGGCGCCTGCAGCGGCGCACCGGTGTCGTGCACCGCCATGTGGCGCGCCAGCCCCTGGGTGGAGGTCAGCGCAATGCAGCGCACGCGCAAGGCATCCAGTTGGGCCATCACTTCGAGCGCAATCTCGCCACGCTCGCCTGCGAGCAGCAGCGTGCGGATCGGCGGCAGCCCGGCCTCGAAACGCACGTCCACCACGCTTGCGCGGATGGCCGTGACGCGGCCTGGCAGTGGCAATGCCCCGGGCGGGGAGACGGGCATGGGTGCCGGCAAGAAAGTCATGTGCGCCGATCTTGCAGGGCCTGGCGCCGCAGCCCTTGATCTGGCACAACTCCGGGCCCTGCAGTGCCGCACTGGCGCAATTCGGGTCAACCCCACAGTCGTTCTGGAAATTCGACGTTTTTTAAGATGCGCGCACCTGACTCGCAGGCCCGTTCAACATGGCCCATCTCTGGCTACCGCCGCTGCGCTACTGGCTGCTGTTCGTCTTCGCCACTTCTGCCCTGTACGCGCATTTCCGTGGCCGCGTGCGCTTCAAGCTGTCGCGTGCGCTGACCGACTTCACGGTGCTGCTGGCGCCCGTCAACGCGCTGCTGTACCTCAGCTCCCGCGTGCCGGCCACGCCCTACCTGCCGTTGCAGGACTTCCCGGAACTGGCACCGCTGCGCGAGCACTGGCAAGAGATCCGCGACGAGGCGCTGCTGCTGAACCACGACGGCCACATCAAGGCCGCCACCGGCCACACCGACATCGGCTTCAACTCCTTCTTTCGCACCGGCTGGAAGCGCTTCTACCTGAAGTGGTATGGCACCGACATGGCCTCGGCGCAGGCCATGTGCCCGCGCACCGTCGAGCTGCTCAGGCAGATCCCGAGCGTGAAGGCCGCGATGTTCGCCTCGCTGCCGCCCGGCGCGAAGCTGGTGCGCCACCGCGACCCCTACGCCGGCTCGCTGCGCTACCACCTGGGCCTGTTCACGCCCAACTCGGACGGTTGCTACATCGAGGTCGACGGCCAGCGCCATGCCTGGCATGACGGCGAGGCGGTGATGTTCGACGAGACCTTCATCCACCACGCCGAGAACACCACCGACCAGCAGCGGGTGATCCTGTTCTGCGACGTGGAGCGCCCGGTGCACACGGCGCCCATGCGCTGGTTCAACCGCCTGTTCGGCCGCCTGGTGATGACCGCAGCGGCCACGCGCAACACCGACGACGAACCCATCGGCACGCTGAACAAGCTGTTCTTCTACGGCTACAAGATCCGCCTGGCCGGCAAGGCACTGAAAGCCCGCTCGCGCACCACCTACTACGTGGGCAAGTGGGCGCTGATGCTGGGCGCGCTGTACCTGATCCTCCGGTAATGGTGCACCCGGTTCGCCGGGTACGGCGCACCACCCGCCGGGCGGGTCCGCCAGCCGCTTGGGGCGGCCCGGCGCTGGCTGCCGGCGCGGTGTTCGACCTTGGTGTGTTCAGCCGCCGGCGCGCTTGACTTTCCAGCCGCGGCCTTCGAGCTTCTGCATTAAAAGGGCCACGTGGTCGCCCTGGATCTCGATCACGCCGTCCTTGACCGTGCCGCCGCTGCCGCAGGCGGCTTTCAGTTCCTTGGCCAATTTGGCCAGGTCTTCTGCATTCAGCGGCACGCCACGCACCAGCGAGACGGCCTTGCCGCCGCGGCCCTTGGTTTCGCGCGAGATGCGCACCACGCCGTCTCCGGCTGGTACTGCGGCAGCCTTCAACGCTGCGCAGCGGCAATCGGCCAGCGCCTGCTTGCAGTCCGGACAGGTGCGGCCGCCTTCGGTCGAATAGACCAGGCGGGACAGTGACGACAGGCCGGAGCCGCGGGTCGAGGAAGCCATGGCAGTTGAAACAGGCAGCAAACAGCGAGGGAAGGATGGTGCACGGCGGCGCCAGCCGATAAGCTCGCGCGGTGCCGGATTGTCGCCTTGCCAACGCCGCGCTGGTACGGCGCCTGCTTGCTGCGCCAGCCCTCGCCTCGATTCGCGTCACACGGCCGCGCCCTGCCGTGCCTGAACCTTTGCGCATGCCCGCCTTGTTCCGTTCGCCCCTTCTCCTGATGCGCACTGCAGCCGCTGCAGCGCTGCTGGCGCTCACCGGCCTGCCGGCGTTTGCCGCAGACAGCCCGCGCTGCCTGAGCGACTGCACGCCGCGCATCGGCATCGTCTCGGCCTTCGGCGCCGAGGCCGATCTGCTGCTCGCCCAGCTGCAGCAGCCGCAGGCCTGGACCATCGAAGGCAAGCGCTTCACCACGGGCGAGCTGGAAGGCCACCGTGTGGTCGTCGTGCTCAGCGGCGTGAGCATCGTCAACTCGACGCTGGTCACGCAGCAGATGCTGGACCACTTCCGCATTGACCGGCTGGTGATGAGCGGCATTGCCGGCGGCGTGAACCCCGCCAACCACGTGGGTGACGTGACCGTGCCGGACCGCTGGGCCATGCCGATGGAAGTCTTCTGGAATGGCGACGAGAAGCTGCCTTCGCCGTGCGGCGCGCAGGGTGACGTCTCCTGCCTGGGCCTGAAGCTGGCGCAACCGGACGGCAAGACAGTGCCGCCGTTCGCGCTGCAAGGCGCGGGCGGCAGCGTGCAGACCGGCCTGTTCATGCGCGAGACCTACGCGCTGAACGCCGCCAACGCACCAGCCGGCGAGTACCGCTTCGACTACCCGGTGGACCCGGCGATGCTGGCGGTGGCCAAGTCCCTGAAGCCGGACCTGCAGCGCTGCGGCCCGCGCGCGAAACAGGCCGACGGCTCGCTGGACCCCAAACTCTGCATGAAGACCCAGCCGCGCCTGCTGGTGGGCGGCCGCGGCGTGTCGGCCCCGGTGTTCCTGGCCAATGCGCAGTACCGCCGCTACCTGTTCGACACGCTGCAGGCCCAGACCTTCGAGATGGAGACCGCGGCGCTCGCCCACGTGGCCTATGTGAACCAGGTGCCCTACATCGCCTTTCGCAGCCTGAGCGACCTGGCCGGCGCCGAAGCGTTTGACGCCGACGTGGGCGCGATGTTCGCCAGCGGCCTGGCCGAGGCCAACGAAGCTGCCGTGACGCTGGCCTTCCTGAAAGCCTGGCAGTCGCCGCTGACCTCGGTGAGCACGAAGATCACCGGCGCCGACAGCGGCGCGCGCAAGGTCAAGGCGCTGGTGATCAGCATGTTCGGTCCCGAGGCCGAACCCTGGATCAAGCCCTTCGCGCTGGACCAGGCCATCACCGTGCCCGGCCTGTCGCCCGACTACCCGGCCCTGCGCTGCAGCGCCGACGACGTGTGCCTGCTGACCACCGGCATGGGCCACTCGAACGCCGCGGCCTCGGTGCTGGCCGTGACGCTGGATCCGCGCTTCGACCTGCGGCAAACGTATTTCCTGATCGCCGGCATTGCCGGCATCGACCCGGCGCAAGGCACGCTGGGCAGCGCCGCCTGGGCGCGCTGGCTGGTGGACGTGGGCATTGCGCACGAGATCGACGCACGCGAGATGCCCAAGTCCTGGAAGAGCGGCTACTACGGCGTGCTGACCAAGGGCCCGGGCGAAAAACCCAAGCTGGAATACCGCACCGAAGTCGCCCGCGTGGACGAGGCGTTGCTGCAGAAGGCGCTGGCGCTGAGCAAGGGCGTGGCGCTGCAGGACAGCCCGCAGGCCCAGGCCTACCGCGCCAAATACAAGACCGGCCCGGCCGCGCAGCCGCCGGCGGTGATCCAGTGCGACACGCTGGGCGGCGACACCTGGTGGCATGGCGACAAGCTGGGCCAGCACGCCCGCGACTGGACCAAGCTGATGACCGACGGCGCCGGCACCTACTGCACCACGCAGCAGGAAGACAACGCGACGCGCAACGCGCTGGAACGCGCCGCCGCGGCCGGCAAGGTCGACCTGAAGCGCCTT
>NZ_VIDT01000025.1 GCF_006519715.1 Ideonella azotifigens | reverse complement strand
CGCCTTCTTGCCAGGGCACGAGGCGGGCTTGTCGTGCCAGACGTCCCGTTCTGAAATGCACACCCCTTGCCAAAGAATCTTTCCAGCAGGACATGCGCAAACCCGTTGACCAATTCCAGAACTCATTTCCATTCCAGAAGCCCAGGGGCAGACCCAATATCTAACCACATCAACCGGAAACGAATTCGTACACGTCCTTTTCAACCCAAAATGCTGAATATCATAGGAGTACATCTGACTTGTGTCCGCTTGATTCCCCCCCCAACCTCCGGCTAAAGTACCCGGAGTATCCACCATGAGAGCGCTACAGGCCGCCGGATTGGCCAATGCATCCGCATCAATGTATGCTTGTATAGTAACCTCTGGCGTGTCCCCGCCCTGAAACCATGGCCATGTCATGCCCCAGCCAGCGGTAAATCCATCGTATGCAGAAAACATGTAAACGTTGTAGCCTGATTTGCTGACAAATCCAGTAACCTCACTCGACTGGGCATAGAGACAAGCACGGGGGCCATTCGCGGACCGGCAATCAGTGGGAGCAATCGCATGTGCAATACCCACAGCCCAAAACGCTATAAAAATTACTGCTCGCACCATCAAATAGGGTATACCGCAAGGACTACCTTGCCAGCCCAGAGTCATGGGGGTCATCAAGTTCCTCCGCGAGTGATTGTTGGGGCAGTTCATTGCAGGCCTGAGACGCACCGAGGTGCGCGTACCGGTTCAGTGCACCTGAAGTAGATCTCTGTGCGCCGGCTGCCGGCGTTGTCGAAGTCGTAGGGCTCGCTGTTGCCATCCGAGCGGCCCACATCGGCGGGTCGGTGTGCGTCGTCGTAGGTATTAAGCACCCTCACGCCCTCAGGCTGCGTGGCTTGCTTGAGCAAGCCAGTAGCGTAGTGGTCGTACTGAATCATCAACCCGTTGCCGCTGCCTGTCGGGGCCCGGGCGAGCTTGCTCAGCCAGCCTCGCGCGCGGAACGGCCGGCTCCTGGTTCTCTCGCTGGGTGGTACGGCGGGGAAAAGGCGGCCGAACTCTTGCGTTTCAGTAGATTCACAAGGTGACCAAACTTCTGGAAATCTCATTCATGGCTCTTCCCAGAGCCATGGCAGCTTGCACCAAGCGGCTCACAGACCAACCACGCAAATGAAGCTCGCATGCTTGGTCATCGAAGCATCGCTTCGATCTAGTGGATCGCTCAGTCTCCTCCCTGCGAAGACTCTTTTTTGTTTGATTGCTGAATACCTCAGCCTGCAAGCACTTTACAGCAGGGTCACTTGGCGAGTTTCCTTAAGTTTGAGGACGTTCTCATCGGGTTGCGGGTTTGCGACATTGAAGCGCTGGTTCAACGCTGCACCGGTACTGATGGCCGGGCACGCAGCGGCCCTCAACCCACGGCAGGTTGCCGTGAGTACTCACCTCAGCACATGGCGGCGCCGGGATGAACTCAAACCAACCGCGTATTGATAGCTTCGCGCACCGCGTCAGTCGACAAGATCGACGCCAAGACAGCTTGCATCGAGGCCAACTTTCGCGCTGGGCGCGCGTCAAGGAGGCTTGCTGTCCTGATGACTCTGAAGCTCTGGGGGGCTGCGCCTATTTCGAGCATGCCAACGCTCACCCGGGAAGCTGCCTCGGCCTCTGCCTCCCTGCCACTTGCCTCGGGCCGGAACAGCCACACAAAGTCAAAGTACTCGCAGGCTCGCGCCAAGCGCCCGACGGCATGGTCGGAGGGGCCGCCACCGAGCTCCAAAAACCCGTGTAGCTGCAGCGGGCTGTCCAATGCCTCCTGAACAACGACGACGCGGTCCGCGAGCTCGACACGTTCATTGCGGGTCTCAACGGTAATGGAAGCACCGTCGAACTCGCAACACAGGCGAGGCCAGCGCGAGTCTCCAAGGAGAATTGGCAGCACGCTAGCGAAGGCGCCGGGACCAAGCACGTGTTTGGGCGCAACCTCTTCGACCCCAGGCTGCACGGGCGTGACTTCAGGCGTCAATGACGCGTGCGCGGGTCGAGCCCCCGATGCGGACCGACTTTCACGGCAATCCGCCCAGATCTTTCGCAATTCCAAGCGGGAGATTTCACCGCGAACCAATTTGCGGAAGACGCCCAGAACCTCCTCGGCAGAGCCAAAGCGGCGGATCTTGCAGGCCAATTCGATCGATTCGGGGCTGACCCTGTCCTGCAGCTGGACGATGTCAGGACAAGGGTAGCCTGCCCTGACCAAGTCAAAGTGGATGGCGTCCAAGCTACGCACCGCGGTCATGTAACGCCAGAGGCTCGCATCCCCCAAGCCAAGCCGGCGCCCTTGTGCCGCCAGCCATGCAGTGAAACTGGGCGCTGACGCGCGCCATGTTTCGTCCAGCGAGGCAAAAATCAACCAAAGCCCGATGGAAAACCAGGACGCGTTGGCGGAGATGCGTTCCTCAGATGCCAGTTTTCTTAAGTCGGCGCGAAAGTGCATTGGGTACAAGCGGACCATCCGAGATGGCTAGAGTACTCCAATTCTGCCCCTGATGCGCTAGAGCAACAAGATGCACATGTGCACAAATTGCGCTTGCCAATGATTCGACTGGGTCGCTAGAGTCACTCTAGCCAATCCAGCGACTCTCACTCTTTCTCAGCAGCGCCTGGGCCCCTCAGTGCGAAGCAGCGTCGTCGTTGCCGAACAACTGGCCCAGGCCCTGCCACTCCACGCTCGCAGTCCGCGTGGCCATGACATCTCATCACTCGCCCTGCCAGAACCCACGTGCTGACACGAGGGCTTCGCCAGGCTGAGGAGGCCCCTTCATGAGCAGTTACCGATCGCGCTCGCGAAAAGCGGTTGACGCGTCCAATTTCATCTCCACACCCATCGCGGCAATCGCGCGCAAGAAGAACGCAAACGAGAACCGGCCTCGGTTCACTTTGTTGGTCAACACCCGGACCGACTCCACCGGCGAGCCGTCGGCCTGCGCCTCCATGGCCTGCACCAGGCGCTGGAAGCTGTACCCACGCCGGACCATCTCGGCTCTGAGGATGCGCTTGGCTTCTTCCGCGAGTTCATCCTCTGCGCGGCCAGTGGTCGCCCGCCCACGAGCGTCGTCTGGCGCCTCAGGCAATGCCACGCTGACTTCCCGTGAAATAATTCAACTCAAACGTCTGCATCAAATTCAATGTTTTCACACGATTGACGATGTCGATTGGCAGGCCACTAGCGGCTTGCCCCTTCTACTTTCCGGCATTGTGATCGTGCGTCCAAACCCTCAAGCCATTTTCTACCGAGGCCAACAACAGCGTCGATATTCTGCAGTTGTGCCGGTCGCATACAAAGATGTGCTGGCGGCACAGGCGAGCACCGCAGTTGGCCCCGCCGCTCACCATTGGGCGCGAATTTTGTTGCGCGACAAGCAGGCCG
Organism: Ideonella azotifigens; assembly: GCF_006519715.1. GTDB lineage: Bacteria > Pseudomonadota > Gammaproteobacteria > Burkholderiales > Burkholderiaceae_C > Ideonella > Ideonella azotifigens. The sequence goes on along the minus strand of NZ_VIDT01000025.1, from coordinate 18,221 downwards.
GTTGGCCAATCGACGCTGGGGGTTGTGCCCAAGTCCATGCGGCGCCCATTTGCCAGCCCCCACCGTGGCCATGCTCCAAGTTCGCGCCAACCACAGGCGCAAGCCGCGCAGCGAACCTGCAAATGGGGAGTTGGCGATGAGCCCCGTTCGATCCCTCTCCCCGCCGCTCCGGCCGGAGCTGAAGGTCCAGGTCGACAAGGTGATGTTCGATCAGCGCATTACGGCCCCGGGCCGCGAATACGTCGAGGAATGCATCAGCCAGGGACCGGCTCGCCAGGCGCAAGGACGGCTGGGCAACGCGATCACTCGCTTCGTGAGCCGCAAGACGGGCCTCTGTCTGCTGCTGGAAAGCCGGCGGGGTGAATTCGCGCTGGCGGTCCTGCTCGACAACGACCCAGACGTCATCGCTTTTTTCACCCAGCCTCCGACCGTTCAGCTCGACATCCTCGGAGAGGATGGGAAGCGCCGAACCACAACCCGCTACACGCCCGATTTTCTGGTGGTGCGCAAGAACGGCATCTTCGTCATGGAGACGCGCGACGAAGGGCGCCTGCTCGACGCGCTGGCCAACGACAGCAGCCAGTTTGCCCGTTCCGAGGTTGGTGAATGGCGCTTCCTTCCCGCTGAATCGCGCTTCAGCAAATTGGGCTTCGGCTACAAGCTGATCGCCAACTCATCCCTGCCGGCGAGGTTGGTGGAGAACACCCGATTCCTTGAAGACTACGCCCGTGTCCACGCGCCGGCACTCGACCCGTTGGTGTGCGCCGCACTCAAAGACGCCGTCGCAGCGCAAGGCAGCGTCGCGCTGCACGAACTGTTGGGCCGCGGCTTCAAGGCCGATGACATCTATCGGGCCATCCTCGCTCACGAGGTGCACATCGACTGGGGCGCCGATCGGCTTGCGAACAGTGCCGAGCTGGTGATCCACGCCGACGCGACCCGTCGTACCGTGCATCAGTTGCTGATGGAGGCCAGGCGCGGGCCGGCGCTTGAACTGCCCGGCACGATCTGGCTCAAGGCCGACTCCACGTTCGAGTTCGGCGGGCACAAGTTCACCGTCCTGATCCCTGGCGAAACCTTCGTCCTGGCCTGCCGAGATGGCGCCGCGCCGCAACGCTTCGACGTGTCAACCCTGCTGAAGGCGCAGGCTCAGGGTCTGCTCAAAGCCGACGGCCTTCGGCCCAAGGTCGAAGCCGACAAGATTGCCTCGCACTCGAAGGAATCCCTGGAACGAGCGGCGGCGAGGCTGAGGTCGGTGCGGTCCAACGACACCACCGAGTTTTCTGCGCGATCTCACTCTCGCTACCGGAAGCTCATCGCCAGCGCAACGTCAAATCTGGACGCGCTCCTCGCGTTGGTCGATCGCCAAAACCAGCGCGGCAACCGCACACCCCGCTTCAGCGAGGCCAACGGCGAACTCATCGAACAAGCCTACCGCGAGTTCTACAACACCCCGGACTGCCGAACGGTGATGGGCACGTATGCCAAATACCAGGAGCTCTGCGCAAACACGCTGGAATTCGGCGAGCCCGTTCGGCCAGTGGCTTACACCACCTTCTGCCGGATGGAAGATGACCTGGGCTCGACGCTCGAGCGGCGCGGTCGCCGCGCCGCCTACCAAGCGCGGCCCATTCGACCGGAGCCCGAGTTTGAATTCCCCGTCAACGGCGTGCGGCCTCACGAGGTCTGCTTCATCGATCACACCATCGCCAACCTGGCAACGGTCTCGCCAGAAGGCGTGAAACTTGGCAAGCCAACCCTCACCATCGGCGTGGACGGCCACACCGCCAAGTCACGGGCCCTCATCCTGAGCTACGACCCGCCCTCGTCTCAAACCGTGCTGATGGTGCTGCGCGACTACGTCCGCCGCCACAACCGGCTGCCAAAGTCCATCGTCGTGGACAACGGCAAAGAGTTCCATTCCGACACACTGATCAAATTCTGCGCCCTCTATGGCGTCAACATCCATTACCGCACGCCAGGTCAACCGCGCGAGCGAGGGTCGATGATCGAGCGCCTGCTCGGCGCCACCGAGACCGAGGTTCTTTCGGAAATGACGGGCAACACCCGCCTGATGATCAAGGACACGCGGCTGGTGACCAAAGCCGTGGACCCCTTCCGGCGCGCCGAATGGACGCTTGTCGCCGCCTACTACGCGATCGAGAACTACCTCTTCGACGTCCGCGCCAACCGGGTTCATCCCGCCATCGGCCGCACGCCCAACGACTATGAAGCCCAGCGACTGGCGGAGACGGGCGCGCGCGACTTCCTGGCCGTCCAGCTCGATGAAAACTTCCTCTTGATGACCAGTCCTCACGCAAAACGGCCGTACCACAAGGTGGACCCACAGCGAGGCGTCTGGGTCAATGGCCCGTGGTACCGGCATCCCGACATGCAGAAGCTCGGCAAGGGCCATCGCCTCGAAGTGCGCATCGAGCCTTGGAATGCCAGTGTGGTCTACGTGTACCTGAACCAGCGCTGGGTCACCGCCGTTGGCGTGAACAGTCGCTGGCTGACGGAGCGCACGCAGCGCGAAGTGGAAATCATGCTCCGGGAGCAACAGCGCCTGTCCAAGCTGCGAGCCCAGCAGGACAGGCTGACGGAGGACCGGCAAGCTTTCCGGGCAAATCGGTGGCGTCCCGAGCACTTCGATGCTCGCCTGAATGTGCAGCAACTGGAGATGAAGACGCTCTACGACAACCTCGGAATCTCGGAGGCGATGCGTCCTTCGACGCCAGACGATGCCAGAACACTGGAGGCCGATGGCGGCGCCACAGCGGTCATCACGGCGATGCCTGTGCCTGCCAAGGACGCCAGCGGTGGCGATGCAGCAAGCCCTGAAACAGCCAACGAGTTGGAGGCCATCGGCGATGGCCAAGCGGCCAGTGGCCGCAGCAATCTCTTCGCTGGCCTGCAGAACTTCCGATAGGAGCACCCACCGTGATCACAAAAACACAGGCGGTCAAGCAGGCCGCTTTGACCCTGTACCAACGGGACGAGGAACTGGTTGCGCTGGACCGTGCCGCGGTGCTGGGCTTGCCGGCGCAAGTGCGCCAGCGCTGGTTCTACCTGCTGCAGGTCATCCACCCCGAGCTCGAAAGGGTGACGGCCGACATGATGGAGCTGCTGCAGCCAGACAACGAGGTGAAGATCATCTCGGTAATCGGGATGACGGGCATCGGCAAGACTACGCTGGCCAACTGCGTGCTGCAGCTGCTGATGAACCGCATCCAGAGCAAGGTCGAGTCTCACCACCGGCCCTTTGTGTATGTCAACGTCGCCTCCAATGGTGAGCAATCCCTGTCGTGGAAGACTCTGTACCGGAAGATGCTGACCGAGGGCGGCGAAGTCGAGATCGACATCAAGCGCGGCTACACCGTCGAGAACGGCAAGCTCTACAGCCCGCGCAGCCGCGGGCCCGGGCTGGCTCAGCTGCGAGAGTTGGTGGAGTTGATGCTCAAGCGCCGGGAGGTCAAGGTACTGGTCCTGGACGAGGCCATGCACCTGCTGCGCTTCCAGGACTACGCCTCGGTCATGGACACGCTCAAGAGCCTGGCCGACGCGCACGACACCAAGCTGTTGTTGCTAGGCCCCTACCAACTGGCCGAACTGGTCACACAGTACGGCCAGGTCGCCAGGCGCGGCGAGATCGTTCACTACCAGCGCTACAAAACGTCCATCAAGCCCGGAAAGCGCCCTACCAAGGACGAGGCGGGCTACTTCGAGGCCCTTCGCAAGCTGCAAGCCCACTGGCCCTGCGAGCAGGTGCCAGACTTCATGGCCATCGGCCACGAGCTGATGCGCGCCACGCTGGGATCTGTCGGCCTGCTGAAGTCGACCCTGCTGACCTTCTGCGCGCTGCAGATGGCGGACGCCCAGGAAAAATTCCAACCCGGCTTCTTCGAGAAGGCCCTGAAGAGCGGCAAGGCGTTGGAGGTCATCGAGAAGGAGACCCGTGCCGGCGAGGTCAAGCTGGTCGGCGCTTGCTACGGCGACGGCGTGGCGCGCGATGCCGACGGCATCTCGTGGCTGCAGAAGCTTGTGGCGGTGCCCCATGTCTGATTTCCGAGATGGCGCCTTCATTGTTTCGCCGGAGCAGCGGCGTCACATTACGCTGCTGCATGGCCTGGCACCGCACGAACAGGGCACAGCGGACGCCGAGTCCCTCCACAGCCACCTGCTCAACATCGCCTTTGAGCACCGTTGGTCACCTCGCCACCTGGTGCACCGCGTGCTGTGCGGCGACCCACGCAGCCACGAACTCCTCACGCCGGAGCGAAACTGGCTGAGGCTTCTGAAAGGCGGCACACCTCGCCAGATGAAGTGGGGGCTGAATTGGAATGACGACGAAGGCCGGGACCTGCTGGGATCCACCACGATCGCCCTGCGGTGGGCCAACGCGCTGACCTGGGCCACGGGCATCGAGGGGCTGGACGCGTACACCTTCCGTTCCTTGAGCTTTTCGGCGGAGATTTCCCACGTGGTGACCAACGAGCAGCGCGTATGCCTGGCGTGCTTCGATCAAGATCGACGCGAAGGGCGGATGCCGCATGGTCGCCTGCTTTGGCGCCTGTCTTGCGTCACGTGCTGCCCTGTTCACAAAGTCGCCCTGGTCAAGCCGGCCTGCGGCGCGCCAGCTGACCAACGGCTCAAAACTGCTGAGCGCGTTCAGCACAGCGGTCTGTGCCAGGACTGTGGCGCGATCGGCCTGTCGTGCATGAGCCGAGAGTCCACAAGGCCCAACGCAGGGGCGCTCTGGCGGGCCGAGCAAATGGCAATCGTGGTCGCCTACCTGCCGCGGTGGGCGTATGTCATGGCCAGAGGGACACCGCGCCGCGTTGTGCACGAGTTGATCAAGCGGCATGGAGGAGTTGCCGGCTTGGCAAGGCACGCGGGCATCGACACGAAGTCGACGCTCGACTGGCAAGACTCCCGGTTCGGGCTTCTTGGCCTGGACGCGCTGCTCGCAATGGCGCAGGCGGAGGGTGTGTCGCTGCTGGGACTCTTGGCTGACCACGAAATGGATCCGCGGGCCGAGGCACTGCCCGCAGAGCGGCGGCCAGCAGCGAGCGCCATCCGCAGGGCCATGCGGCACGCCATCCGGAAGCGAAACACGTCGCCAGCGCAGCTTGCATGGCAGCTCAACATCACCGCTTCGGTGCTGCAGGAGCAAGAGGACCTGTACACCCAACTCGTAGAGGAATACCGCGCCTTTCAGTTTCACCGGGCGGAATGGGCAGACGACGATGCGACGTTCGCCGCGATCAGGCTGGCAACGAAGCTGCGCAAGCAAGGCCAACCGGTCACGTTGCGCAATGCGAGCAAGCTCGCCGGACGCATTCAGCTCGCGTCCCTCACTGGACGCGCGCTCGACGTCATCCGCCTATCGATGGACAAACCGGTCTGCGAACGTCCTCCGCGCATCGAGCTGACCGAACGACAGCATCGGTTGCTTGAACAGCGCATCGAGTACCTGCCCGTTCTGGACCACTACGATTGGTAGCGCCCGGCGAGATCACCACGACAGTCAATGCCGGTCCGCTGCGACACCCGCAGTGCAGCGGGAGCGGTCGGCCAGAGCGGTGCCGCCGAAGGTCGCAATCGCTGCAAAGCGCCGACAGGCGAAGAACATGGCTTCGTTGGAGTCCTGCCTAGCGACGCCACGCTTTTGGCTTGCAGCCTCACTTGACACCGCCGCCGCAGACTCTAGGAATCAGTGTGACAGGTGAGCTTACGGAGGCAGGGACACGTCAAGCCGATTAATCGCCAGACATCACTATCAGGTTCGGACCACGAAACTCTCTGTAGCGGCGCCATTCAGGCGTCCGACGTTGGGGCGAATCCGAACGCGAGGCGCGCCTATCGGCCGCGCATCCGGTCGGGCATAACCGGGTCCGCGCCGTCAGCGCCCACCTGGGGGCGGTCCGACTCGGTCTCGCAGGCCGGACGGGCTTTCTGTCGCGGGGGCGGGTACGGCGCTGGAGACGACGGCTCCCGCCTCAGCGACGTCCGGTGGCGGCAGCGGCCTCAGGTGCGCCTGTAGGCCTTCAGCAAAGACTCGGGGACGAAGGTGAGCTTGCCCCTCGCCCGGGAACAGGCAACGTACAGCTTGTTGCGCGTCTCTGGGTTGATTGTGCAGAAGCTGCCTGCTTGCCACGCCTTCACGTTCCCGGGACTCAGGACCACGCACACATCGCCGTAGCTGTCCATGCCCTTCGATGCGCCCCAGTTCTGCGAGAAGCAGCGGTACTTGTAATGCTCCTTGTAGAACAGCTTGACCGTCGCTGGATCTTCGATGAGAGCGGCCACTGCGGCTGGATTGTCCTCGAACCGCACCTCGCTGGCCCGCTCGTCATGCGACTCGATCTCGATGCCGATCTTCTGCGTGATGAAGTCGCAGACGCTCTTGCTGCAACGGCGGCTCCGCTTGAGACTTTCGGTGTCGACTTTCAGCCGAGCACGCTCGAACTTCTTCTTGTAGGCGCCGTAGTCGGCGTGAAGGCTTGCGTTGACGTTGCCGTCGCGACTCGTGTCGAACGTGTGCTGGTGGAAATCACCGACAAAGGTCATGTCCAGGCGCGCTGCGCTGATGGCCATCAGGAAGTTGAAGTCGTGCCCTCCGAAATCCTGGACCTCGTCCACGAGAAACACATCGAAGTACTTCTCCATCCGCGCCACCACGGCGCCGTGCAGGCCGCACTGCTCGATGAACTTGGCGAGCCGGTTGGCATAGAGCCAGCGGCCCGCCGTCATGTAGCGCCGGTCATCGGTCAGGGGGTAGTTTGGAAACCGCTCGGGCGTGCTGAAGGTGATGCCTCGCGTGCCCTTCCTAGATCGCAGGAACGGCCGGTAGCAGAAGCTATGCAGGAAGCTGAAGTAGGTGTAAATCGCGATGTTGGGCGGCACGTAGCCGAAGCGCTCGATGACCTTGGCCCGCAGGTTGTCGTGATTGGCATCGGTGTAGGTGACCAGCAGAAAGCGCCGCGCTTCGTCCAGCGAGGCGATCAGGTGGGTGGTCTTGCCCGAGCCGGCGACCGCGAAAACTACGCCCTTATCCACGCCACGGCCTGCTGGATGTAGTCCGGAACGGCCAGAAAAGCCCCCTTCTTCTCCAGCAGCTGGAATGCTGCGTCGGTTTTATTCTTCAGCATGTAGTCCTCGACACTCAACTTCTTGCGTCCCGGCGCGAACAGCTCGTCGCACACCGCCTGGTTGTCACGGCACATGCAGACCTCGAAGGTATGCCTGGCATTGTCCGCGTCGGCGAAGACCTGGATGGAGGCCGAGATATGGTCGGCGTAGTTCGCCACGCAGTTGGCGGCGTAGTCGCCGTCGTTGTCACGGATCGCCGCAACCTTGGTGCCTAGCAGCTTCGCCAGCTCCAGATAGCGCTTGAAGCTGGTGCCGTCGACCGAGATCACATGGACGCCATCGGCGTCGTGGTTGTACCCCGGCGCACTGAGCTTGTAGAGCGCTTCCATCAGGATGAACTCGGCATCGCCCTCCAACAGGATGGCTTTCTTGCACAGCGCCAGTTCCAGCACGTTGTTGTCCGGCGCCTTCATGAAGAACTCGGCCGTGCCTTGGCTAAGATTCTTGAGGCTTGCCGGCTGCGACGGTTTCTCCTCGCTCAGGATCAGCACCTTCTTCAGGTTCAGCCGCGTGGCGATGAAGCTGCTGTGGGTGGCGACGAAGAGCTGCTTCTTCACCGAGGCCCTGATGCGCTCGATCAGCTTGCGCATGTGGACGTGGCTGAGGTGGTTCTCTGGCTCCTCTAGCAGCAGCACGTCCAGCGAATGTTCCTGATTGCGCAGCGCGAACTCCGTCTTGATGAAACACTGGCGGCCCTTGCCTTTGCTGTCGACCGGGATGTCGTCCTCGGTGAGGATGATGTCGGTCTCGACACTTGCCTTGGGACTGGTACGGACATCAAACTTGTAGTCCTTCAGCGCGTCGTTCATCGCCTTGAAAGCGTCGTCCCTGAAGTTCGCCTTGGCCTTGCGGTACTCGAAGCCGTGCTGGTTGCGCTGCGCGACGTTCGCATGCGCGGCGTACATGGCGCGCGTGTACTCGCGCGTGGCGTACTCGTTATTGATCTGCGAGCTGTCGATCAGCAGGTGCCGCAGTGGCCTCCTGTGGGGAAAGACCGCCTCGTCGGTAAACGTCTGGAAGTGAATGCCGTAGTACTCGAACGGGAAGTTATCGTGCTTCTCGGCCAGGATCGCCTGGATCTCCCGCGTGTACTCGTCGGCGGGCCGGCACACCATCTTGATGCCCAGGTGGTCGGCGCCCTTGCTGTTGTTGCGGCCGTCCAGGTCATGACGCCCCGGCAAGCCATCGAAATAGACCTCGATCAGCAGCTCGGGCAGGTCTGCGACCTTGCGGCCGCCGGCCAGGAACTCGGCAATGCAGTCGGCGTTGAACAGGGCTTCGAGCCCGATGCTTTCGACCTTGCTGCGACTGGCACTGAGCACGATATCCATCGCCTGCAGCACTGAACTCTTACCAGCCTCATTGCCACCCACCAGGATGTTCAGCTCAGGGTCGAACTCCAGCTCCAGCGTCTTGAAGCGCTTGAAATTCTTGAGCACCAACCGTCTTATCGTCCCCACTACTTATTGCTCCCATTCGGAAATCGGATCTGCAATCCCGGCATTGTGTGTCAGGGTGGCGCGCGCAATCGTGCGAATGCAGACCCGCGCGAACATCTCCATCACCGGCGGGCAGCACACGCAGGAATGCTGGCGGCATCTACACGGGTCGTCGACCCGCGTCCCCTCGCCTCGTCAGCCAGTCGCATGTTCAGCACTCCCTGCGCACCGCATGGAAAACACGTGGCTAGAACGAACGGAAAATCGTATGATACGGAAAACCGTACACAAATCAGGACATGCCGCCACGCCCCAGCAATCCAGCAGAAGCCGTGAGCGACAGGCGATCAGACGTTCAGGACGAACGCCTCGAGCGGGTCGCGCGCCTGCTGATCTGGGAAGGCCGCCTGTCGCGTGCCCGCCTGATGGAGCAGTTCGGGTTGAGTGGCACCCGCGCTTCGGAGTGGCTGAAGGAGTTCCGCGAGGCGCGACCGGAGTGGGTGGAGTGGGACAGCAGGCTGCGCAGCCTTGTGACGACCCGCGCCGCCTATCGGGCCATCGAGAAGAGCGAAGCGGCTGCTGTTGAACTGATGGGTGGGGCCGAGCCTGACATCGGCGTCCTGGACGGCGACTCCGCCCTGATCCTGCCGTGGGACTTCTCGCGGGTGTCCCCCTACATCTTTTCGCGACTGCGCCTGGCGATCAAGGACGGCGTGCGCATCGGCTTCAACTACTCGTCGATGAGCCGCCCTGCGGTCCACTCACGTGTCATCGAGCCCCACTCGATCATCCGGGCCGGTCGCCGCTGGCACGTCCGCGGGTACTGCTTCGAGCGCCGGGATTTCCGGGACTTCGTGCTGGGGCGAATGAGCGATGTGCTCCTGACCGAGGAGGCCAGCAGCCACCGCAGTGCGGAGGACGCGAAGTGGAATCGCTCGGTGAAAGTGCGCCTCGTCGCGCATCCGGCCTTGTCAGCGGAACAGATGCAACTGGTCCGGCGGGAGTACTTCGCCGGGACGGCCGCGCGCAGCACGACGTGCCGAGGCCCCCTCGTCCCATACTTCATCCAGGAGCTTCGAGCCGCTACGGACGTAGAGCGGCAGTTGCCTCCTGACTATCAACTCGCACTCGACAACAGGGAGGAGTGCAAGGAATGGTTGTTCCCGACTTAGCCGAGAAACTCAGACAGGAAGTCGTCGCTGAGCGTTACGCACCGCTGTTCCGGGTGCTGCCAGAGCGGCTGTTCGCGCCGTTGGCGTCGACGAACCGCATGCGGTACTGGACCTTGCTATGCGCGCTGCACGCGCGCAGGTTCGGTCCCGAAGCCCCGCTGCCGCCCAGCAACGGCTTCACGATGACGGACATCGTGCGCGAGATTGCCCAGGAGCTCCAGGACATGGGGGTCTGGGAGGACGCTGATGACGGCTTTGGTGCGCTTGCCTCGGGTACGCCACTGAACGCGCAGGCACTGGCGATCTTTCACCGCCTGAAGGACTGCGGATGGATGCGGGTGGACAAGGTCGGCGTGCGCGACATGGTCACCATGGCACCCGCGGTCGCTCAGTTCGCGACGCGACTGATCGAGTTTGCGCATACTGGCCCAGTCTTCGTCGCGGGCAAGGTGCGAAGCATCGAAGCCAACATCAAGCTGGTGCTCGAGGAAGGCGCGGACGGCTCCACGCTGCAGGAGGCCGCCCAGCAGACCCGGGCGCTGATGGAGCATGTCAGGGTCGCCGGCACCAGCGTCCGGGACCTGATGACGGAGTTGAGCGGCCAGCAGTCCACCGGTGAGTTCGTGCGGCGCTTCTTCGAGGACTTCGTCATCAAGATGTTCATCGGCGACTACAAGGAGTTGCGAACCCGCGATCACCCGTTGTCGCGTCGGCAAGAGATTCTGGCGATGGTCGAGACCATCCAGTCCAACGAGTTCGTCCGCAACCGAGTACTCGCCTGGTACGCCAGCAAGCGTGCGCCCGGCGACGAGCTTCGGGCCAAGGCGCTGCTGCAGCGTGACATCCTCAAGATCGAGGAGCTGTCGCACATCGACGAGTACCTGGACCGCCTCGATGAAGAAGTGCGCCGCGCGACCCGCATGGCTATGGCCTTCCTGGACTACCGCCTGCGCGCCGCCCGCCCACTCGAGGAGCTTATCGACCACGCCATCAAGGCCGTTACTGAATGCGATGCGGAGTACGTTCTCGCCACTCCCTTCCCTGCCGAAGAGGCCCTGTGCGGCGAGCGCCTGATGCTGCCGAAGATGCCGGTCGAGCGCGCGCCACCCAGGGCTCTGCGCAAGCAAGTGATGTCGCCGACCCAGGAGGCGCGGGCGCGGCTGCAGCTGAAGGCGCGCAATCGTCGCCTCATGTCGCCCCCCATCCTGGCCGAGCTGATCCGCCGGCAGCTGGACGGCCGCGAGCGCATGGCCAGCACGAAGTTCGACGTTGGATCGATCGAGAACGTCAGGGCCTTTCAGTCGCTGTGCACAGTATCTGCCGCGGTGGGTTCGAACAGCGCGCAGCTCAAGGCCAACGCTCGGCTGACGGTCAACAAGTTCAGGATCTTGCGCACCGGCATCGACGACGTGCAGGGTGCGATCAGCCATGTGGCGTTCGATATCGCGACATCCAAGGAAAGTAAGAAGTGAGTTTCTGGACCCAGGCAGAGGAAGCGACCAAGGGCGTCGTTCGCGAAGAGGATTTCGAGGCGATTGCCTACCGGCTCATCTCGGAGCAGGTGCTTTACCAGGCCGACCGCAGGAGCCGCACGGCATACGGCCTCGTCCGCGAGTTCGACGCCGAGTTCAAGCGGGCCCTGGCACCGCTGGGCATCGTTCTGCGTTTCAACACCAACCTGCGCTACGTCTGCGCGATCCCCTCGCGCGTCAAGCAGCCTGCCACGGTCGAGCAGACGCTGCTGGCGTTGGTCCTGCGCAAGATCCATGACGAGGAATCACGCATCGCGAACCACAACGAAGACGGCGAAGTGGAATGCGACCTGGTCACCCTGGGGATCAAGTACCGACAGTCCACGGGTGGCCGTGAACTTCCATCTGGCACGCGACTGCTGTCGCTGATCACGAGCATGCGCCGATGGGGCATTGCCCGCTCCGAAACCGATGACCGCGCCGTCGTCGCGGCCAGCGTGGAACAGCCCTATGTGATCCTCATTCGTCCCGGCATTGTCGAGGTGCTTGGCGAAGCAGCGCTTGAGCGCCTGGCTGCGTGGGCCTCTGCGAAGAGCACTGATCCGCTGACAGAGGCGCATGCCGCGACAGGCGGAGCGGACACCGAAGAGGATGGGGAGGACTTCGATGTTTAAGCTGATCCAGGTCAAGGTCGTCAACTTCTACCTCTACGAGGCGCGTCAGGTCGAGGTCGGCACGATCACCGGCATCTTTGGGGCCAACGGTAGCGGCAAGTCATCCCTGCTCGACGCCGTGCAGACCGTCATGTTCGGCGGCAACTTCAACCGAGGCAGCGGCGCCGTCTACAACGCCCAGGCCGACGAAGGCAACAGCAACACGCGCACCTTGCGAAGCTACTGCCTCGGCGAACTGGACAAGTCCGGCCACGGCCGCGCCCGCGACGAGGCCACGACCTACATCACCCTCACCTTCCTTGACGACGAAACCCGGGACATGGTTTCCGCGGGCATGTGCATCGCTGCTAGCGTGACCCGGCCGGACCATGAGATCCTGGGGCGCTACCTCGTCCCGTTAGACCTCACGCTCGACGATCACCTGGAGATGGTCGACGGCGAACCCTACCCGCGCGACTGGCCGACATTCCGCCAGCAACTGGTGCGACGCCCTCTGCTCTCGGCTGCGCCGGACGATGAGATCCTCTTCACGGACGCTGGCAAGTTCCTCAACGCCATCTTGTTCCGGCTGCGCGGCAAGCGCAGCCTGCCGCGAGCGGATGCGTTCCGGCAGGCGTTCCGGTTCGCCTTGCGCATGAAGTTCGACCATTCGGTCGACGACATCATTCGGCGCCAGGTGCTGGAATCCCGGCCGACGAAGACCAAGGCCTTCCTGGACATGTTGCGCGGCTTCAAGGACCTTGCAGCCAAGGTGGCGGCCATCGAGCACAAGCTGGCCGAAGCCCGGAAGCTGGAAGAACATTTCGAGCGCGCCGCCTCGGAAGAACGCAAGTCCGTCACCTGGAAGGCCGTAGCGCTGCAGGCTGGCCACGAGCTCGCCAACGTCGCGGTGACCCGTGCCGAGGAGGATGAAGGCAAGGCGGCGGTGGCGCTCGACAGCGCCGAGACCGCCAAGTCAGCGGCGATTCGGCGGCGCGACGAGCTTCAGCTGCTGGCAGCATCTGCGGCGACCCACCGTGACCAGCACCAGGCGCACGGCCAGAGCGTCCACCTCAACGAGTCGATCTCGTCAGCCAGCGCCCGCGCGGCCCAGCAGCGGGGCGAGATCCGTGCGACCCTCGAAGGCCTGAAACGCGCGCTTGGCACGCCTGTCATGGGCAAGGCCGTCCCCGACTGTGACGAGAAGCTCAGCATCGCGCGCCAATTGATCCAGGGATTCCTCGACCGTGGCAGTCTCGAGGATGGCGAAGCACTGACCGTGGTGGTCAGGCAGGCCTGCCGGGCCGCTAAGGTGCTGAGCAACGAGATGCTCAAGGAGCTGATGGACGTCGCGGCGCAGATCCGGACGCTGGAGGGTGAGCAGAAGGAGGCGGAGGAGAACCAGCGCCGTATCGCTACCGGCAAGCCGCCGCTGGACTCGCACGTGTCGTCCTTGCAGCGTCGCCTGTCCGAAGTGGGTATCCAGTCCACGCCGATCTGCGATCTTCTCAAAGTGACCGACGCACACTGGCAACCCATCATCGAAGCCCAGTTGGGCCGCGTCAATGTCCAGGCACTGCTCGTCGAGCGGCGCGACGAGCGCGAAGCGTTCAACCTCTACCGTTCCACGCAGATCTACGGGGTCAAGATCGTCCGTTCCAGCACTATCCGCGACCTGGGACCGTTGACACCGGGCTGGGTGGCTGAGCTGGTGACCGGCTCGGATCCGCGCGCGATCTCGTTTGCCCACAAACACCTTCGCTTCATGCGCGCGGACACTGTGGACGATTGCATGCGGCACAGCTTTGCGCTGACCACCGACGGAATGCGCATCGCCGATGGCGACCTCGATCGCATCCAGCCGGTCTCGCCGATCATGCTGAAGATTGGCCCGGACATGAGCAAGATGCGTGAGGCCGTCACCAAGCGCCTGGACGAACTAGCCCGCGACCTTGCCACGCGCAAGCAGGAGGAGAAACAACTCAAGGCGGACATGGGGCTGCTGAGCCTTTACGTTGGCGACGAGAACGAGAACGCCGCTGCGCTGCAGCGCTCCGCGTCAAGCCTGGCTGCAGAGCAGACCAGCCTTGCCGACTTCGAGCAGCGTCTCGCCGCGCTCGACACCACCGAGTACCTGCGCCTCAGGGAGGCCGCCGATTCGGCGCTTGCAGCTGTGAACCTTGCCAACGAGGAGGTTGCCGCTGCGAGCACCCACGTCGGCGGCGCCAAGACCTTCCACGACCAAAAGCAGGAGGCGACCCAACGCCGTCGCGAAGAACAGGAGCAGGCGGGCCATCGCGCCGATGCGGCCCGAACACTGCCTGGCTACGACAGCGATTTCGCATCTGTGCACTGGGATCGCCTCTTGGAGAGGTTCGGCGAGGACTTTGGCGCCATCCAGAACGCTGCCGCAAGCAGTGAGCAGAATGCCCAGAGAAACTTCAACGAAGCCCGCAACAAGGGCCTGCTGGGTTTCGGGGCGTTCACGCTCGAATTCAATGAACAGCATGTCCAGGCGCAGTCCCAGGATTGGCGCGCCGCCGCCGAATACATCAGCCGACACGTAATCGCGCTCAACGAGACGGGCCTGGCAGATCGAAAGCAGGAGATGGCCCAGGCGATGGAGGCGGCCAAGAGCACCTTCCGCAGCAACGTTGCGCTCGACCTCCACGAGCACATCACCTGGCTGGAGACCACCATGACCCGCATGAACACGGCGCTGGCGGCAGCGCCGGCCTTCACCAATGGCGAGCGCTACCGGTTCAAGAAGGAGACGCGGCCGGCCTTCGAGAACCTGCTGAAGTTCATCAAGGACGTGGCGGTCCATGGGCCGGTCGACGACCTGCTGGGCGGTGCTGGAGAGATGCCACCGGCCTTCGACGAGCTCCTGAAGGACAAGGCGGAAGCCTCGCGCGCCGTGAAGTCGCCGCTGGACGACTACCGCGAGTTCTTCGACTTCGATATCGAGGTGCTTCGTGAGTCGCCCGGCAATCCGACGCCGATTCGTGTTGGCCTGCTGAGCCAGCGAGTGCATACCGGTTCGGGCGGGGAACACCGCGCGCCGCTGTATGTCATCGCCGGTGCCGCCGTCGCTTCGGCCTACCAGCTGCAGGCCGGAGACGACAGCGGCCTGCGCCTCATCCTGCTGGATGAGGCGTTCATGAAGATGGACACGCGCAACATCACTGCCACCATGCGCTACTTCGAAGAGCTGCGGCTGCAGGTTCTGATGGCCAGCACCGGCGAGGCTCTGGGCACCCTCACGGCCTTCCTCACCGACTATTACGACATCATGCGCGACTCGGATTCGAACATCGTCGTGCTCGAAGGCCACCAGATCAGCCAGGAGGTCCGGGACCTCTTCCGTTCGGACCTGCCCGAATTCAACCCGAACCTGGTCGATGAGGAGCTTGCGACCATGTACGCAAGCAAGCCCCAAGCGGGCACCCATGGCCCGGCACCTGCCGCAGCGTCATGAAGGAACTGGCCAGGGACGCCCTCAAGCAGCTCCTCCGCCAGGCGGACCGGAAGGTGGCCGGTGTCGCGAAGAAGATGCCGAGCCTGACGGCACGCCATCTGAAAGAGTACCAGGCGTTGCGGTCCCTGCCCGAGAAGGAGGAGTTCGACGCATCCCTGAAGCATGCGCAGGCCATCGGGGCGATCCACCTTTACTGGCCGCCAGGCAACCGAGACGGCTTCATCGAGCGTGTCGAGCTTGTCGACATCTCCAAGCTCGCCGGCCTGCTGGGCACCGAGACCGCGTCGGCCGTGGTCGGCGGCGCCGCCGAGCGACTCCAGGCCTGGCATGCCGAGTTCCCTGTGCTGGGCGAGGTCGTCGAGCGATGGGCCTCGCTGAAGACCGTGCGGGGCAGCGGGCCACAGAACTACGCAGACTGGACCGACGCCTGCAAGGCCATCGGGTGGTGCCGTGCGGTCGTCGGTGCTGGAAGCCTTGAGACCGCACTACGAGATGCCAGCGCGCGCATCTTCAGGAACAGCAAGCGCCTGGAAAAACTCGTGCCGGAAATGGATGTGCTGCTGACCGGCAGCATCGACGGAGAGTCGCGCGAGTCCACCGAGGTCCTGCAGGAGCTGGGTCTCTACAAGGAACCACAGCCGGTACGACTCGCCGGCAAGGTCGTGGTCCAGCGCTCACGCGTGACTGCGGTCCTCGACATGCCCTACAGCGCGCTCCCGGCCGAGGCGATCCTGAGTCTCGCTTCCGTACCGGCCAAGGTGATCACGATCGAGAACCTCACGACGTTCTCCGCACTGGCCCGAGCATCGAGCGACGCCGAAGACCTGTTGATCTACACCGGCGGCATGCCTTCTCCCAGTTGGAGTGCCATGTACGACCGCCTGCTGGCCTCACTTCCCGCCGACGTGCAGATCTTTCACTGGGGCGATGTCGATGAAGGGGGCTTCCGGATCGCAGCTTTCATTGCCCAGCTTGCGCGTGCCCGGCACCGGCCTCTCAGGCCCTGGAAGATGAAGCCTTCGGAGGTTCCCGGGTCCCAGCGTCGCGATGCGTCAGGGAAGGTCATTGACCGAATGGGACGCTACGCCCAGGCCGCAGGTTGGCATGACGTCGCGGCCGAGATTCTCGAGCATCGCTTCGTCGCAGAGCAGGAAGGATAGCGAAGAACGCCAGCCCCTACGCGAACCGACGGGGCTGGGTTCAGGCATAACGTGGCGAATTTTGCGTTTAGGCATAACGAGGCGAACCAGCCAAGTTATGCCTTACTTCACAAAAACAACCCCCATCCTCGCTGAACAAGCCTGTGGACAAGCGCTTGGCGGCCGTCGCAAGTGCTTGATGCACAAGGCGAACTGTCACATTGCTGTAAAAAAGAGCACGCTTTCCGGCCTGTTCCTCGGGTCAGTCCCCAGTGACGTTGGACAAGCCTGTGGATAAGCCGGTGACGGCCGCGCCAAGCCCTTGTCGCGCCTGGGTTGGCACTGGATTGCGGTAAAAAGCGGCAACCTGAATCTGCCTTTTTTGTCCTTGACTTTTGGGAATTCCGAGCTGCTTGAATCCCCACGCCGCAGCGGGTCAACCCATCTGGGCTAGCGTGCCCCCCGACCTGATGCCAGTGTCGGCAAGCACTGCGGCCTGGCAAGCTCAGCGAACCACAACTCACAAGGGGCATCCCACATGCAATTTCAAGCACGCCAAGCGCGCGCCGGCCGCGCCATCCTGCGCGCCGCCATCTCCACCATCGTCGCTGCCGCCGGCAGCGTCGCGCTGCTGCCGGCCGCGCACGCGGCAGCGCCACAGGTCAAGACCAGCGCCCCTGGCTATTACCGCGTCATGCTGGGCGACTTCGAGATCACCGCGCTGTCCGACGGCACGGTGAACCTGCCGGTGGACAAGCTGCTGCATGAACCCGCGCCCAAGACCACCAAGGCCCTGGCGCGCAACTTCCAGCAGGCGCCGGTGGAAACCTCGATCAACGCCTACCTGATCAACACCGGCAGCAAGCTGGTGCTGGTCGACACCGGTGCGGCCGGGCTGTTTGGCCCGACGACGGGCAAGCTGCTGGCCAACCTGAAGGCGGCCGGCTACTCGCCCGAACAGGTCGACGACATCTTCATCACCCACATGCACCCGGACCACATTGGCGGGCTGGGCGGCAATGGCGAGCGCACCTTCCCGAATGCCACCGTGCATGCTGACCAGCGTGACGCCGACTTCTGGCTCAGCCAGGCCAACCTGGACAAGGCAACGGCGGAGAACAAGGGCTCGTTCCAGGGCCCGATCAACGCCATTGGCCCGTACCAGAAGGCCGGCAAGTTCGCGCCTTTCAGCGGCGACACCACGTTCATGCCCGGCGTCAGCGGCCACGCCGCCTACGGCCACACGCCCGGCCACACCACCTACAAGATCGAGAGCAATGGCCAGACCCTGGTGCTGTGGGGCGACTTGATGCACGTGGCCGCGGTGCAGTTCGACGATCCTTCGGTGACCATCGAGTTCGACTCGGACTCGAAGTCCGCCGCGGTGCAGCGCAAGGCGGCCTATGCCGAGGCGGCGAAGACCGGCGAGCTGGTTGGCGCGGCCCACCTGTCCTTTCCCGGCCTGGGCCACCTGCGCGCCGAAGGCAAGGGCTACCGCTTCGTGCCGCTGAGCTACAGCCTGATGCGCTGAACTTGCGCCGAAGCGTTTGATCCAGGCGGCCCGCGAGGCCGCCTTTTTCATGGTGGCGCGTGTCCCCCCAATCTGCGGCTCGCCGCTGGCGCGGCGCGCTGGCATCATGGCCCGCCGCTGCGGGTCATCCGGCCCGGCGACACCACAGGAGGATGGCATGAGACAAGCACGCACACGCATGCTCG
>NZ_VIDT01000249.1 GCF_006519715.1 Ideonella azotifigens | reverse complement strand
CCTGCGCACCCGCCCGGCGGGTGGTCTCGCGTATCCCGCGAGACCGGGTGCTCCATTCCTAAGGTGCGAGGCGTTCGCGCAGCCACTGGCCGTCGGCCAAGCGGTATCGCAGTCGGTCATGCAGGCGCGACTTGCGGCCCTGCCAGAACTCCCAGCAGTCCGGCACCAGGCGGTAGCCGCCCCAGTGGGGTGGCCGCGCGGGCTGCAGGCCGTGGCTCAGCGCGGCCTTGGCGGCGTTGGCCACCAGCACCGCGCGTGAACTGATCACTTGGCTTTGTGGTGAAGCCCAGGCACCCAGGCGAGAGTCCAGCGGCCGGGACTGGAAATAGGCGTCCGACTCCTCGGCGCTGACCTTCTCGACCCGGCCCTCGACGCGCACCACACGCTCCTGCGCCACCCAGTGGAACTGCAGCGCGGCAAACGGGTGCAGTGCCAGCTCCTGGCCCTTGCGGCTTTCGTAGTTGGTGAACCAGACCAGCCCGCGCGCGTCCGCGCCCTTGATCAGCACGATGCGGGTCGATGGCCTGCCATCCGCGCCCACCGTTGCCAGCGTCATCGCGTTCGGCTCGGGCACGCCCCCGTCCAGCGCGGCTTGCAGCCACTGCTGGAACTGCGGCAGCGGCGCATCAGCCGCCTGGTCTTCATCGAATTCGGCAAGCTCGTAACTCTTGCGCAATTTGGCGAGATCACTCATCGACAAAGTGTATGCGTGGCCTCGTGTCCAATGGCCGATTCCGCAAATCGCCTGCCTGCGCTAGGGTGAGGCCTTAAGTGAAGCTCCCACTGGCCTGGGGGCGGCAAGGCTTTCATCCTTGGGCTCGTTCTTGTTGGGCACCTGTCGCCCCCTCTTTCCGTCATGAAATCCCTTCCTGCCGTGGTGGTGCTGGGCGCCGGCCGCGGTTCCCGTTACCTGGGGCCGCGCCACAAGTTGGCCGAGCCGCTGGGCAGCCACTCCATCCTCAGTCACACGGTGCGCAACGCGATTGCCACCGGGCTACCGGTGGTCGTGGTGACCACGCCTGCCTTTGCCGACGAGGCCGCCGGCCTGGTGGCCAAACGCGACGTGGTGGTGCTGGGCCACGGCACCGGCCCGGCGCCTGGCGGGATGGGCGACTCGATTGCCGCTGGCGTGGCCGCACGCTCAGGCGCGGCCGGCTGGCTGATGTTGCCGGCCGACATGCCGATGGTGCAGCCGCTCACTCTGCTCGCGGTGGCCGGCGCGCTGTCCCACCATGCGGTGGCCTACGCCCAGCTGCGTGGGCAGCGCGGCCATCCGGTCGGCTTCGGCGCCGAGCTGTTTTCCGAGCTGATGCGCCTCAGCGGCGAAGAGGGTGCCCGCCGGCTGGTGGCCCGCTATCCGGCGCATCCGGTCGATGTGGAAGACCCAGGCGTGTTGCAGGACATGGACACCGAGGCCGACCTGGCCAGCCTGCGGGCCCGCTGGCACCAGCGCTCCAACCTCGCCGCGGGCTGAGAGGCTGAGCCCCGCGCGCATTGCCCGCGTCGCGGGCATGGAAACCGCATCCCTGCTCGCTCGCGATGCATGCTTCGCTGGCGACCTGCGTGTGCGGGCCTTGGTTTGACCATGTAATCAAGTTACTTGATAATCAAAACCAAGGTTACATCGGTGCCGCCACTCGGCCTGCACGCCAGGCACGGCCCGCAGCCAATTCTTCTTCTGTCCTGGATCAGCCAATTGCCCATGACTTCTGAAACCTCACTGCACCCTGTCATCGCGGCCGTCACCGACCGCATCCGCAACCGCAGTGCCGCCCTGCGTGGCGCTTACCTGGCCCGCATTGACGCCTTGCGCAAGCGCCCACGCGGCGTGGACCGCCTTGGCTGTGCCAACGTGGCGCATGCAGTGGCCGGTGCCTCGGCCAACGAGAAGATGCGCATCGTCGCCGAGAAGGCGCCCAACATCGGCATCGTCACCTCGTACAACGACATGCTGTCGGCGCACCAGCCGTACGAAGGCTACCCGGCGCTGATCCGCGAAACCGCGATGAAACTCGGCGCCAGTGCGCAGGTCGCCGGTGGCGTGCCGGCGATGTGCGACGGCGTGACCCAAGGTTATGCCGGCATGGAGCTGTCGCTGTTCTCGCGCGACACCATTGCGATGGGCACCGCGATTGCGTTGACGCACGACACCTTCGACGCTGCACTGCTGCTCGGCATCTGCGACAAGATCGTGCCGGGGCTGCTGATCGGCGCGCTGCACTTCGGCCACCTGCCTTGCGTCTTCGTGCCCGCCGGGCCAATGGGCTCGGGCTTGTCCAACAGCGACAAGGCCAAGGTGCGCGAGCAGGCGGCGCAAGGCCTGGTGGGCCGCGCGGAGTTGTTGAAAGCCGAGCAGGCTGCTTATCACAGCCCCGGCACCTGCACTTTCTACGGCACCGCCAACTCCAACCAGATGCTGCTGGAAGCCATGGGCCTGCACGTGCCCGGCGCGGCCTTCGTGCCGCCGAACACGCCCTTGCGCAAGGCCTTGACCGAAGACGCGGTGAGCCGCGTGCTGGCACTGCGGCAGCGCGAACTGCCGATCGGCCACCAGGTCGACGAGCGCTGCATCGTCAACGCGATGATCGCGCTGCTGGCCACTGGCGGCTCGACCAACCACCTGATCCACTGGGTTGCCGTGGCGCGCGCCGCCGGCATCCTGATCGACTGGACCGACTTCTCCGAACTCTCCGGCGTGATCCCGCTGCTGGCGCGGGTCTATCCGAACGGCGCGGCCGACGTGAACCAGTTCCAGGCCGCCGGTGGCCCGGCGTTCGTGATCCGCGAGCTGGTGCGGGCCGGTTTGATGCACGGCAACGTGCCGACAGTCGACGCCGATGGCATGGCCGCCTCCGGTCGCTTGCCCTTGCTGGATGAAGCCGGAGCCCTGCATTGGCAGGAACTGCCGGCCACCAGCGGAGACGAGACCGTGCTGCGCGGTGTCGCATCCCCGTTCTCCGCGACCGGGGGCCTGAAGCTGCTCTCAGGCAACCTGGGCCGCTCGGTGATCAAGGTTTCGGCCGTGCCGGAAGACAGGCACATCATCGAGGCGCCCGCGGTCGTGTTCGACAGCCAGGAAGCGCTGCTGGAAGCCTTCAAGAATGGCGTGCTGGAACGCGACCTGATCGCCGTCGTGCGCTTCCAGGGCCCGCACGCCAACGGCATGCCGGAGCTGCACAAACTCACGCCGCCGCTGGCCGTTTTGCAGGGCAAGGGCTTCCAGGTTGCGCTGGTGACCGATGGCCGCATGAGCGGCGCGTCCGGCAAGGTGCCGGCCGCCATCCACGTCAGCCCCGAAGCGCTGGCCGGTGGCCCGCTGGGCAAGGTGCGTGACGGCGACCTGTTGCGCCTGGACGCGGTGACCGGCACGCTGGAAGCCCTGGTGCCGGCCGAAGAGTGGGCCGCGCGCGTGCCCGCAAAGCGCAGCGACGCTCTGGCCGAGCTGCACGCCCATGACCTCGGCCGCGAGCTGTTCGCCGGCATGCGGCGCAATGTGCGCACGGCCGAAGAGGGCGCCTGCACCTGGCTGTGAAGCCACCGTCCTCATTGCATTCCAGAACCTGTCCCCCAGAGGAGATTTCCCCATGATGAACACGCTGGACCTCGCCGCCCAAGGCCCCGTGATCCCGGTGATCGTGATCGACAACCTGGCCGACGCAGTGCCGCTGGCGCAGGCGCTGGTGGCCGGCGGCGTGAAGGTGCTGGAAGTGACCTTGCGCACCCCCGTGGCGCTGCAGGCCATCGAGGCCATGGTCAAGGCTGTGCAGGGCGCGATCGTCGGCGCCGGCACCATCCGCAGTGCGGACGATGCGCGTGCCGCCAAGGCGGCTGGCGCGGTGTTTGGGGTCAGCCCGGGCTACACGCCGGAAGTTGGCGCGGCCTGCCGTGAACTTTCGCTGCCCTTGCTGCCAGGCGTGGCGACGGCCAGCGAAGTGATGATGGCCCAGGCCGATGGCCTGCGTTTCCTGAAGTTCTTCCCGGCGACCGCTGCCGGCGGCATTCCGATGCTGAAGGCCCTGGCAGGCCCGTTCCCGGATGTCGTGTTCTGCCCCACGGGCGGCATCAGCCTGCAGACCGCGCCTGACTTCCTGGCGCTGCCCAACGTCAAGGTCTGCGGCGGCTCCTGGCTGACGCCGGCTGATGCGGTGAAGGCCGGCGACTGGGCGCGCATCACGCGCCTGGCGCAAGAGGCCTCGGCGCTGGCGCGCTGATTCAGGGCGCGTTGCCTGCCACCAGCCCTGCCATGGCCGCGGCCTGAGCGGGCGTTTCAGGCAGCGCCGCCAGGCCATGCGCCACGCCGGTACGGTCCGCAGCCGGCCGGTTCTGGCTGACCTTCCATTTGCCCTGCAATTCGGTCACCTCGATGCGAAAGCCGACGATGGCTTTCAGCAGGCTGTCGACGTAGTCCGCCGGCGCGTCGTCGACCGACCAGGGATGCGGCTGGTTCGCTTCATGAGCGTCGGTCAAGGCATGCAGCAGCGCCAGCAGGGGCTCTCGCTCGGTGAAGGTCTGCAGCCGCCCGCGGGCCTGAACCACCGCGTAGTTCCAGGTTGGCACCACCTTGCCGCCGGCCGTCTGCTTGGTGGCGTACCAGTTCGGCGAGACATAGGCTTGCGGGCCCTGGAACACCGCCAGCACGGATTGGCCTTCGGCTGCCTGCCACAGCGGGTTGGCTCGGGCCACATGGCCGGTCAGCCAACCGGTGCCCGGTGTTTCGCCGGGCTGCCACAGCAGCGGCACCGGGTCGGCCTGTAGCTCTCCATTGGCATCGGTGTGCATCAGCATCGCCAGCGGGTGGGCCTGCATCAACGCAGCGAGTTGTTCGGGCGCAGTCTGTTCGAAGTGGCGCGGCTGGTACATGGCGATGACGGGCTGGCGTGGTGGGGTGCGGCCCTGACGATAGCGCAGGCCAAAGGCCTGCAAGCTTGCCTCAGGCTGGGAGCCGGTCCAGCCAGCAGGCCATGCCTTGCGCATTCAGCTCCACGTCCAGCGTCAGCAAATCGGCCACGCGTTCGGCCGGCAGCGTGCTGCCAGCGGCGCGCAGGTCGTGCTGGTAGAGCGCGAGCAGGGCGGCGCTCAGGGCAGCATGCCTTTGAGGGTGCTGGCGCAGCGCCAGGCCCAGTGTTTCGACCTCGTCCAGCAGTCGCAGCAGCGCTTCGGCCAGCGGTGCCACCGGGCTCAGCGCGCCATAGTGGGTCAGGTAGACGCGCTCGGGTTGCGCAGCCATCAGCCTGTGGATCGTCGCGCGAGCAGCATCGGGCTCGAACTGCACCGGCGTGGTGGTCGGCAGGATCCACGGTTTGCCGTTCACGTCCAGCTCGCGGTAGGACAGGCCGAAGCTGTCGCCGGTGAACCAGCCGCGCGAGACCGGGTCCCAGATGCAATGGTGGTGGCGGGCGTGGCCGGGTGTGTCGACCAGCGTCAGCGTGCGGCGGCCCAGCGTGATGGTCTGGCCGTCCGAGCTGGGCTGGGCGCGTTCGGCCGGCACCGGCACCAGCTGGCCGTAGGAGCGGTCCATCTCGGCCTGGCCGTAGACGGCGAGCGCGCCCTGGTACAGCGCGCTCGGGTCGAGCATGTGGCGCAGCCCGCGTGGGTGCACCAGCAGGGTCGCGTTGGGCAGGTGCTGCATTAGGCTGCCAGCGCCACCGGCATGGTCCAGGTGCACATGGGTGGGAATGACCCAGTCGACCTGCGCGGGTGACAGGCTCAGTGCCTGCAGCGAGGCCAGCAGGCGCGGCACGGCGTGGCCGGTGCCGGTGTCGATGAAGGCGGCGCGGCCATCGTCGACCATCAGGTAGGCAGCGTCGAAATTCGGCCGTTGGAAGCCGGTTTCCACGGCGTAGATACCGTGGCCGAGGTCTTGCAGGAAATCAGGCAGCGGAGCGGGGGTGTTCATGGGCAGAAGCTTGCCGGGTCACCACCCGCCCGGTCCAACGGTTTACGCGCGTCGGTTGTCAGGCGCCGGTGCCGAGCAAGGCCCACAGGCGGGCAATGTCGGCTGCGCCATCGTTGCCCTGCACGCTACGCAGCGTCTGCGTGGCCTTGGCCTTGTTCTTGCCGCTGTGCAGCAGTGCCAGGCCAAGGCGAAGCTTGGCGTCGTCAGGCCGCTTCAGCTGGTCCTTGGCAATGCCTTGTTCGATCAGCGCAATGCCTTTGTCGGTCTGGCCGAAAGACACCAGTTGGGTGCCGACCAGCACCATCGCGTTGCCGTCCTTGGCCTCGGCGACGTCCTTGTCCAGGCCGGCCTTGCCTTCGGCTTCCTGCTTGATGGCCAGGTCTTCGAGGCGCTTGTGGCGCGCGGCTTCCGGGCCGGTGCCCAGCACGCCGGCAGCGATGCCTTTTTCGACCACCATCTTGCCTTCGCTCGGGAATCCGGCCTGCAGCGCGAGCTGGGCCATTTCCATGTAGTCGTCGGCCTTGCTCAGGTTACCGGTGGCCAGGCGCAGGCGCAGCAGGTCAAGCGAGTAGCGATCGTTGGAGAAGCCAGGTTTGCGCGGCAGGCGGCCGAGCGCGGCGGCCCAGTATTCCTTCTTCGGATAATAGGCCAGCAGCTTCTCTAGCACGGCGCTCTGACCGGCCGCGTTGTTGGTGTGCTGGTAGGCGTCGGCCAGGCGCAGCAGGTCGCCTTCGTCGGGCTTGCGACCACCTTGCTCGGCGGCGGACACTGCAGCCGCCGCGTCCTTGGCAATCGCGTTGTAATCGCCGCTCTGGCCCTGCAGGTAGGCCTGCAACTGCTTCAGCTGCGGGCTGTTGCCGCCCAGCGAAACAGCTTTCTGGGCCCATTGGCCAGCCTTGGCGTTGTCCTTCAGCTGCGAGTAGGCAAAGGCTATGGACTCGGCCATCTGCGCCTGCTCGGCTTGCGAGAGCTTGCCGGAAGCCATGGCTGCTTCAAACGAACGTGCCGCGGTGGCGTTGTCGCCCGCACGCTGGGCCGCGGCACCGCGCATGCGGTCCACCATCAGTTGCTCGTTAGGGTTCTTGTTGGCGACGTTGTCGGCGTCACGCACCTTGGCCAGGGCTTCCTTGGCCTTGCCTGCCTTCAGCATGTCGCCGGCCTGTTGCAGCGGCTTGGCAACTTCCGGGCGCAGCGCCTGGGCGTAGGCGGTGGAGAGGCAACCTGCCATCAGCAGGGAGGCGGCAAGAACGCGCAGCTTGGTCATGGTGTACAGGGGATCCTGGGGGATCTCGAAAAAAACTCGATGAAGGGTGTGAGCCAGAAACGCCATCGGGGTTCGATCCGCTGACGGATGAGCCCCGATGGTCTGACCTGCCGGCTGACCTTGGTGAAGGTCATGGGGCAGTGTTGCGAGAGTTCTGGTTGCAGACCGGCCGGCAAGCCGCTCAGTCCATGAACTGC
>NZ_VIDT01000248.1 GCF_006519715.1 Ideonella azotifigens | reverse complement strand
CGACCTGGCTGGGCGCTTGCATCGGGCCGCAGCGCTTCGAGGTGGGAGACGAGGTGCGCATCGCGTTCGGCGCCGAACCGGGCGACCCCTGCTTCCGGTCAGTTGCCACGCCGGAAGGCTTGCCGCCGAAATGGTGGGCCGACCTGCCGGGCCTGGCGCGCCGGCGGCTGCGCGCGGCTGGCGTGCAGCAGATCGGCGGGGGCCAGTGGTGCACCGCGAGCGATGCCGTGCGCTTCTACTCCTACCGGCGTGACACCGGTGTGACCGGCCGGCACGCTGCGGCCATCTGGCGACGCTGAGTCGCCCGCCTTCAATCGGGCGTCGGGGCCGCGCGATCGTTGACAGATGGGTTGACAGAAGGGTCGACAGACGGCTTGCCAGCCGGACCGGGCTGCGCGGCGCGCTCGGCCTCCCACTGTTGCTGTTCGGCCAGTCTGCGAGCACGCCGTCGCATGGGCGCGCCCATGACATAGAGCAAGATGGCCAGTGGCATCACGCCGTATAACAAGAAGGTGAAAAGCGCGCCCAGCACGCTGCCCTCGGTGGCGGTGGCCTCGGCCAGCGCCATCATCAGCGCGACGAAGATCCAAGCGGCAGCAACGATGTGCATTTTTCGGGATGTGATTCGCAATATCGCTTAACGGAAATTAAGGCCTTGCTGCGGTAAGCTGCATCAGGGCCTCCGGCCTTGCCGCATGCGGCAAGTGACCGTGGGGCTGATCAACAGGAGACAAGCCGTTGAACAAGCGTTTTACCCCGTCGTCGTTCGAAGACATGGGTGCCCAGGCGCAAGCGCACGCCGATGCCTTTGGCCATGCCGTCGGCAACCTGCTGAAATCGTGGTCCGGCATCAGCGTGCCGGCACCCGCGCTGACGCAGTTGCGCGACGATTATCTGCAACAGGCCACGGCCATCTGGAACAGCGTGCTGACCAAGGGCGCAAGCGGTGCAGGCGAAGCACCGGCCGAGGCCAAGCCGCTGGCCATCACCGACAGGCGCTTTGCCGCAAAGGACTGGGGCAGCCACCCGGGCAATGCCTTCACCGCGCAGATGTACCTGCTGAACAGCCGCATGATGCTGCAGCTGGCCGATGCGCTGCAGGGCGACGACAAGACCCGCGCCCGCGTGCGCTTCGCGGTGCAGCAGTGGATAGACGCGGCCAGCCCGAGCAACTTCATCGCGCTGAACCCCGAGGTCCAGCGCAAGGCGCTGGAGAGCCGCGGCGAGAGCATTGCGCAAGGCCTGCGCCAGCTGTTCCACGACCTGCAGCAAGGCCATGTCTCGCAGACCGACGAGAGCCTGTTCGAGGTTGGCCGCAATGTGGCCACCACCGAAGGCTCGGTGGTGTTCGAAAACGCATTTTTCCAGCTGATTGAATACAAGCCGCTGACTGCCACCGTCTTCGAGCGGCCGATGCTGTTCGTGCCGCCCTGCATCAACAAGTACTACATCCTGGACCTGCAACCAGACAACTCGCTGATCCGCTACACCGTCTCGCAAGGCCACCGGGTGTTTGTCGTCAGCTGGCGCAACCCGGATGACAGCATGCGCGCCCACACCTGGGACGACTACGTCGAGCAGGGGGCGATCCAGGCGCTTCGCACGGTGCAGGAGATCACCGGCGCGAAGACCTTGGACACGCTGGGCTTCTGCGTGGGCGGCACCTTGCTGGCGACCGCTTTGGGCGTGCTGGCGGCGCGCGGCGAGCAACCGGCCGCGTCGGTCACGCTGCTGACCACCTTTGTCGATTTCTCCGACACCGGCGTGCTGGACCTGTTCGTCGACGAGTCTTCGGTGCAGCTGCGCGAGATGACGCTGGGCGCCGAAGCGCCGGGCGGCCCCGGGCTGCTCAAGGGCCAGGAACTGGCCACCACCTTCAGCTTCCTGAGGCCCAACGACCTGGTGTGGAACTACGTCGTCGGCAACTACCTGAAGGGCGAGATGCCGCCGCCGTTCGACCTGCTGTACTGGAACAGCGACTCGACCAACCTGCCGGGCCCGATGTACTGCTGGTACCTGCGCCACACCTACCTGCAGGACGAGCTGAAGCAGCCCGGCAAGCTGACTGTCTGCGGCGTGCCGCTGGACCTGGGGCTGATCAAGGCGCCCGTCTACCTCTATGGCTCGAAGGAAGATCACATCGTGCCTTGGAAGAGCGCCTACGGCTCGACCAAGGTGTTCAAAGGCCCCAAGCGCTTCGTGCTGGGCGCCTCCGGCCACATTGCCGGCGTGATCAACCCGCCTTCCAGCGGCAAGCGGTCCCACTGGATCAACGAAGGCCTGCCGCCCACGGCCGATGAATGGCTGGCACAAGCCAAGGAAAATCGCGGCAGCTGGTGGACCGACTGGAGCCAGTGGCTCGCCACCCACGCCGGCAAGCAGGTGCCTGCGCCAAAAGCGCCTGGCAGCAAGCAGCACAAGGCCATCGAGCCTGCGCCCGGCCGCTACGTCAAACAGCGCGCTTGACCCGATGGCCGCAGGCCTTGCCAACGCGCATCCTCAGCACCATCACCCCTGTCCCCGCCGCGCGTTGCCGTTTGCCTCGCGGCCCGAATCCACAGCAAGGAGTCTCATCCCATGACCACCGACATCGTCATCGTCGCCGCCACCCGCACTGCCGTCGGCAAGTTTGGCGGCAGCCTGGCCAAGACCCCGGCCCCCGAGTTGGGCGCCACCGTCATCAAGGAACTGCTGCGCCGCACCGGCCTGGCCGGTGAACAGGTCAACGAAGTGATCCTCGGCCAGGTGCTGACCGCCGGCTCCGGCCAGAACGCGGCGCGCCAGGCCGTCATCAAGTCCGGCCTGCCGAACGGCGTGCCGGCGATGACCATCAACAAGGTCTGCGGCTCGGGCCTGAAGGCCGTGATGCTGGCGCTGCAAGCCATCCGCGACGGTGACAGCGAAATCATCATTGCCGGTGGCCAGGAAAACATGAGCCTGGCGCCCCACGTGCTGCCAGGCTCGCGCGATGGCCAGCGCATGGGCGACTGGAAGCTGGTCGACACCATGATCACCGATGGCCTGTGGGACGTCTACAACCAGTACCACATGGGCATCACCGCCGAGAACGTGGCCAGGCAGTACAGCATCAGCCGCGAAGCGCAGGACGCACTGGCGCTGGCCTCGCAGCAGAAGGCCGCCGCGGCGCAGGACGCCGGCAGGTTCAAGGACGAGATCGTCGGCGTCAGCCTGGCGCAGAAGAAGGGGGACCCCATCGTCTTTGATGCCGACGAATTCATCAACCGCAAGACCAACGCCGACGCACTCGCCGGCCTGCGCCCCGCCTTCGACAAGGCTGGTTCCGTGACAGCCGGCAACGCCTCCGGCCTGAACGACGGCGCTGCCGGCGTGGTCGTGATGACGGCGGCCAAGGCCGCGGCGCTGGGCCTGACGCCGCTGGCCCGCATTGCCAGCTATGCCAGCGCCGGCCTGGACCCGGCCATCATGGGCATGGGCCCGGTGCCGGCGGCGCGCAAGGCGCTGGCGCGTGCCGGCTGGAAGGCGGCCGACCTGGACCTGCTGGAGATCAACGAAGCCTTTGCCGCGCAGGCCTGCGCGGTGCACCAGGAAATGGGCTGGGACACCAGCAAGGTCAATGTCAACGGCGGCGCGATTGCCATCGGCCACCCGATCGGTGCATCCGGTGCCCGCATCCTGGTCACGCTGCTGCACGAGATGCAGCGCCGGGATGCGAAGAAGGGCATTGCCTCGCTGTGCATTGGCGGTGGCATGGGTGTTGCACTGACGGTCGAGCGTTGAACCACAGCGAGACGCAGGGAATGTACGGACGTGTGCGGCCGGGCCGACGCGCGATAGTGGTTTGAAACCGCTGCTTTCCCTTCGATATCCAAGCTCAGGAGATAAAAGACATGACTCAAAAAGTAGCGTACGTGACCGGTGGCATGGGTGGCATCGGAACCGCGATCTGCCAGCGCCTGGCCAACAGCGGCCTGAAGGTCATCGCCGGCTGCGGCCCCAGCCGTGACTTCACCAAGTGGCTGGACGAACAGCGTGCGCTGGGCTTCACGTTCTACGCCTCGGTGGGCAACGTGGCCGACTGGGAATCCACCGTGCAGGCCTTCAAGACGGCCAAGGCCGAACACGGTCCGATCGACATCCTGGTCAACAACGCCGGCATCACCCGTGACCGCATGTTCCTGAAGATGACGCCCGAGGACTGGCATGCCGTCATCGACACCAACCTGAACTCGATGTTCAACGTCACCAAGCAGGTGGTGCCGGACATGGTCGAGCGCGGCTGGGGCCGGGTGATCCAGATCTCGTCGGTCAACGGCGAAAAAGGCCAGGCCGGCCAGACCAACTACTCGGCCGCCAAGGCCGGCATGCACGGCTTCACGATGGCGCTGGCGCAGGAAGTGGCTGCCAAGGGCGTGACGGTCAACACCGTCAGCCCTGGCTACATCGGCACCGACATGGTCCGCGCCATCAAGCCCGAGGTGCTGGAGCGCATCGTCGCGACGATCCCGGTCAAGCGCCTGGGCACGCCCGAAGAGATCGGCGCCATCGTCGCCTGGCTGGCGGGCGAAGACTCCGGCTTCACCACCGGTGCTGATTTCTCCTGCAATGGCGGCCTGCACATGGGCTGAAGCCTTTGGTCTGTGACAGCGGCATCGCGCTGGCATCGCGCCGCGACGGGCCTTGTGCCGGATACCCGCCCGGGTGCCCGGCACAGTCTCTTTTTTGCGATTTTTTGGCAGCACACGGGATCCCGGCCGCTGCAGTGATTGACCGCAGCCTTGCCGCGGCAGACCATGTCTGGCGGACTGCCTCACGGCCGTCACGAGGCACATGACCTCCAGGGGAGGCCCGACGCACGGCGGCGGGTCAGGGGGTGAACAGAAGGGCTGTCATGGATTTCCTGCTGTCTTTGCTCGGACGCAACGGCTTCCTGCCGCACGGCTACTGCTTCACCTGGGCGCCAGGCCTGCTGTGGCCGATGGTGCTTGCCGATGGGTTGATCGCGGCGGCGTATTTCTCCATTCCGCTGGCCATCGTCAGCTTCTACCGCAAGCGCCCGGACATCGGTTACCGCCCGGTGGCCTGGCTGTTCAGCGCCTTCATCTTTGCCTGCGGCATCACGCATGTGATGGACGTGTGGACCATCTGGCAGGCCGATTACGGGCTGCAGGTGCTGGCCAAGGTCTTCACCGCGGCCATCTCGGTCGTCACCGCCGTTGCCCTCTGGGTGCTGCTGCCACGCGCCTTGCGCATCCCGTCGGCAGCGCAGCTGCGCAGCGCGGTCAGTTCGCTGGAGGCCGAGGTCAGCAAGCGCCGCAGCGCCGAGCAGCACCTGGCAGGCATCGAGCAAAGCGTGGCCCTGACGCTGGACAGCATCGGCGCCGGTTTCATCGTCACCGATGCCCAGGGCAAGGTCACCCGCATGAACGAGGTCGCCGAGCGGGTCACCGGCTGGGCGGACGCGGAGGCACGTGGCCGCGTGCTGTGGGACGTGCTGGTGGGCGAAGGACGCGACGAGGCCCTCACCGGCGAGAATCCGGTGGAGGTGGTGCGCAGCCTGCTGGCCACGGCCGGCCCGGTGACCCGGCATGACCTGATCCGCTCGCGCAACGGCAGCCTGACCCCCCTGGAAGTGCGCGCCACGCTGGCCCCGAAAGACGGTGAAGGCGGCGAGCAGCGCGGCATGACGCTGGTGTTCCGGGACCTGACGCAGATCGAGGAGATCGAAGCCGAGCGGCTGCGGCTGGCCGCCATCGTCGACTCGTCCATCGACGCCATCGTCAGCAAGTCGTTGGATGGCCGGGTCACCAGTTGGAACCATGCTGCCGAAACCCTGTTCGGCTACACCGCCCGCGAGGTCATGGGCCAGCCGGTGCAGGTCATTGCCAACCCCGAACACGCGATGGCCGAGCCACACATGCTTGCCGACATTGCCTCGGGCCACAGCGTGCCGCCGTTCGACACCGTGGCCCGGGCCAAGGGCGGGCGCCACTTCGAGGTTTCGGTCAGTGTCTCGCCGCTGCGCGACCCTTCCGGTCGGGTCGTGGGCAGCGCCAAGATCGTGCGCGACCTGAGCCCGCAGCGGCGCGCCGAGGCCGCGCTGCGCGAGAGCGACGCCCGGCTGCGGCTGGCGCTCGATTCGGCCCAGATCGGCGAATGGGACATGGACCTGGCGACCGGCGCCACCCGGCGTTCGATCCGCCATGACCGCTGCTTCGGCTACAGCCAGCTGCAGCCTTCATGGTCCTTCAACACGCTGCTGGCCCATGTGCACCCGGAAGACCGGCCCGAGCTGCAGGCGAGTTTCAGCGCCGCCGTCGAGCAGCAGGGCGACTGGCAGGCCGAATGCCGCGTGCGCTGGCCAGACGGCAGCGTGCACTGGATCAGCCTGCAGGCCGGGCTGCTGCACGACAGCGGCACGGCCGGCCGCATGCTGGGCATCGTGACCGACATCACCCAGCACAAGCTGGCGCAGGAAGCGCGCCAGAAGGCCATGCGGCTGGAAGCCGAGAACCAGCAGATCCAGACCGCCAGCCGGCTCAAGAGCCAGTTCCTGGCCAACATGTCGCACGAACTGCGCACGCCGCTGAACGCGGTGATCGGCTTTGCCGACCTGCTGCACAGCGGTGCAGTACCGGCGCAGTCGCCCAAGAACCGCGAGTTCCTCGGCCACATCGCGGCCAGCGGCCGGCACTTGCTGCAACTGATCAACGACGTGCTGGACCTGTCCAAGGTCGAGTCCGGCAAGTTCGAGTTTTTCCCGCAGCAGCTGGCGCTGGCACCGCTGGTGCGAGAGGTCTGCGACGTGCTGCAGCCTGGCATGCAGCGCAAGCAGTTGCGCCTCGTGCTGGACCTGGACCCGGCAGTGGACACGGTGGATCTGGACCCGGGCCGGCTCAAGCAGGTGCTCTACAACTACCTGTCCAACGCCATCAAGTTCACGACTGAAGGCGGGCAGGTCACCATCCGCACGCGCCCCGAGGGCCCGGCGCATTTCCGGCTGGAGGTGGAGGACACAGGCATCGGCATTGCCGAGGCCGACCTGCCGCGCCTGTTCGCCGAATTCCAGCAGCTGGACACCGGCTACAACAAGCAGCACGCCGGCACCGGCCTGGGCCTGGCACTGACCCGCCGGCTGGTGCAGGCCCAGGGTGGCCGCGTGGGCGTGCGCAGCACGCTGGGTGCCGGCAGCGTGTTCCACCTGGTGCTGCCGCGCGTGAAACCCGATCCTGCCGACGGCCTGATGCTGCCGCCGGCCAGCCACCGGCTGCTGGTCATCGAGAGCGATCCGCGGCTGGTGCGCAGCCTGGCCGACACCGGTTTCCTGGTCGACGCGGCAGCCAATGCCGTGGAAGCCGTTACCCAGGCCAGCCAGCAGGCCTATGACGCCATCTTGCTGGCGCTGCG
>NZ_VIDT01000247.1 GCF_006519715.1 Ideonella azotifigens | reverse complement strand
GGCTGGTTCAGCCTGGGGGTCGGGTGGCGGCTCCTGCGGGCTGCCTCCAGACAGCCGCGCACGCTCGGCATAGCGATTGAAGCGCCAGGCCTTGGCGTCCAGCGTGATGCGGCGCCAGACCTGGCGCTTTTCCACCGGGCTCAGCTGCGGCCAGTGCTGCACCTCGTCTTCACTGCGGCCGCAGCCTTTGCAGATCGGGTCGCCCTGGGCGGTCGAGCAGATGGCGATGCAGGGCGCGTCCGGCGTGCTGGCGTACCAGTCCAGCCAGGCAGCGCGGGCGCGCGCGGGCATGCTGGCCTCGTCTGCCTCGGGCTCGTGGTAATAGACCATCAGCGCATAGACCTCGGCCAGCGCCCGGACTTCGGGGCAGGCGGAGATGCCGTCGGCAGAAGGAGAGCGCTCGCGCCACCAGTTGATGGCCGATTCGATGTCGGTGATGTGAATGCCGGGCATGGGGGCGGTATTGTGGCGCGGCGCGCCACCCTGCTGCCCACCAGGGCATCGCCGGCGGACTTTCAGCGGAGCTGCATGCCTGGCTGGGTATCGGCCAATACGGCTGGCGCCGGCGCGCTGAGGTGCGGACCGGAACTGACGCGAAGCGTTTTCGCTGCTCGGTGCTGCTGCACCCATAGCCCGCCTACCAAGCCCAACAACAGCATGACCAGCAGACCTGCGGTGACCCAAAGGCCAAGGTGCGAACCGTCTTCCAGATCGTCGAACATGGGGGTGCTCCTCTGTCGGCGTGGCAAGGCGTGGGGACGAGGGACTGATTCTAGGGATGGCGTCCGCCGACAGGTTGGCTTTCCTTCCAAGGAAAACCCGCGTCGGGGCCGTTCCGGATGCGATGAATTCACGCAAGCAAGCAGGTTTTTTGTGCGCTGCCGGATATGACGGACGCTTACCTGACCCGCATCACCAGCAGTCCCTGGTTGACCCAGGTCTGCAGCGCCGAGGCCAGCAGGCCAGGCGCGGCTTCGTCCCCCACCTGCTGCGCCGCCACATGGCCCAGCTCGCCAAACGGCACACCGGCCAGCGTGGCCTGCAGCAGCGCGGCTTCTTCGGTCTGCAGCGAACGCCAGCGGGTGTCCAGCGCCTGGCGCCAGACCAGCAACTGATGCTGCAGCGGCTCGGGCGGCCTGGTGTCTGCATCTTCCGGCGCATGCGTGAGCTGCTGCCACAGCGGCTCGACGGCCCAGTCGAGTTCCAGCAACTGCAGCGAAGCATGGGCGGCCAAGCGCAGGCCGACCCAGTCTTGCGGCGCCAGCGTGGCGAGCTGCGCGCCATCCAGCGGCGCGGCGTCGGCTGCGTCGAAGCTCAGGCCCAGCGCCCACTCCATGCGGGCCAGGTCGGACAGTGCAGGGTGGGGCAGCGCATTCGGTTGTTGCTGCAGGTAAGCGGGCAACGCGGCGCCGAACCAACGGATGGACGGCGTGTGCGGCGGGTGATGTGCGATGAAGCCCATGGCCAGCTCGGCGAAGTCGTCGTCGCCCAGCACGCGGTGCAGCACGGGGTAGTTGGAACGCAGCGCTTCAATCAGGCGGCCGCGCCAGGCGTTGCGGTAGATGCCCAGCGAGACCTGCGGCGACTCGGGCCTGCCGTGCAGTGCGCGCAGCAGCGGCGGCAAGGCGGCGGCGGGTGGCGCCTCCGCTTGCTGGATCAAAGCGGCCAGTGCGAGCTGGGCATTGCGCAAGCTGTCCAGCGTCATGCGGCCTCCGGCACTTCGGCCAAGGCCTGCACGGCATGTCCACGTGCCAGCGCGAGTTCGGCCAGCAACTCCGGCAGCGGCGGGATGTGGTCGTCGCGTTCG
Organism: Ideonella azotifigens; assembly: GCF_006519715.1. Classification (GTDB taxonomy): domain Bacteria; phylum Pseudomonadota; class Gammaproteobacteria; order Burkholderiales; family Burkholderiaceae_C; genus Ideonella; species Ideonella azotifigens. The sequence continues at coordinate 5,593 of NZ_VIDT01000247.1, read as the reverse complement.
ATCATGGTGGGCAGCGGGCCGAAGCGGCGCAGCGTGTGGCGGTACAGGTCCCAGACCCCATCGCAAACCGGCTGGTCATGCGTGTCGATCAGCCAGCTGCGGCCGCCGTGCGTTTCCTCGCTGTGGCCCGCGAGGTGCAGCTGGCGCACCTGGCCCAGCGGCAGGGTGTCGATGAAAGCCTTGGCGTCGAAGCCGTGGTTGTGCGCGCTGACAAAGACGTTGTTGACGTCCAGCAGCAGCTCGCTGCCGGTGCGCTGCAGCAAGGCGGCAAGGAACTCGGCTTCGTTCATTTCGTCGCCTGCCCATGCGGCGTAGCTGGAGACGTTCTCCAGCACCAGCGGCCGGCCCAGCGTGTCCTGCACCTGCTGCACCCGGCTGGCCACATGGCGCAGGCTGGTCTCGGTGTAGGGCACCGGCAGCAGGTCGTGCAGCTGGGTGCCGGCCACGCCGGTCCAGCAGAGGTGGTCCGAGACCCAGCCGGGCTCGATGCGCTGCGCCAGCGCACGCAGCTGGCGCAGGTAGTCGATGTCCAGTGGGTCGGTGCCGCCGATGGACAGCGACACGCCGTGCATCACCATGGGCACGTCACGGCGGACGGCGTCCAGGTGGGCCAACGGCTTGCCGCCGGGTACCAGGTAGTTTTCACTGATCACCTCCAGCCAGTCCACACCCCATGCGGGCGCGGGTTGCCGGCGGAAGTCGGCGTAATGTTCGGGCCGCAAGCCCAGGCCAAAGCCGGTCAAGTTGGGCATGGTGTCAGGTGCGGCGCGCCGCAGGCGCCACCGCATGGTCAAGTGGCGTGCGCGGATCCGGCTTTGCCGGTCCGCTGCGCGAGCCCCCTCGGGGGGGCAGCCCCCTGGCAGGGGGGCGTGGGGGTCACTTGGCCACGGTGCCGCCGGCCTTGGTGCATTCCGCAGCCGAGGACTTGCTGACCCAGCCCTGGCCCTTGCAGCTGTTCTGGCCCTTGCACTCGTTCTTGGCGGTCTTGCACTCGGACGTGCCCTTGCAGCTGTTGACGCCGGTGCAGTGCACGGCGCCATCGGCCGCGTGCGCGGCCAGCGGGGCCACGCCCATCGTGAACATGGCGGCGGCTGCAGCAGCGATGGCGACACCGGTCTTGGCGGTATGGAACATGGGATGACTCCTGTGATGGTGATGAAGAAACAGACGGCGCTTCCTTCAGGAAGGCGACCCGGACTTGTCATCCGGGCTGAACGTCAGTCGCACCAGCCGCGCGGTTCTTACAGCACCCACAAAAGAAATTTCACCAGGGCCGGCGGCCCATGCCCAGCACCTTGCGGTACCACTCGTGGAAGTGCTGCATGCCGTCTTCCATCGGGCTCTGGTACGGCCCGGCTTCATCATCGCCGCGCAGCAGCAGCGCATGGCGGCCCGCGTCCATGCGCTCGGCAATCTCGTCGTCCTCGACGCAGGTCTCCATGTACGCCGCGCGCTGGGCTTCGACGAAGTCGCGCTCGAAGGCTGCGATCTCCTCGGGGTAGTAGAACTCGACCACGTTGAGCGTCTTCTGCGGCCCTTGCGGGTACAGCGTCGAGATGGTCAGCACGTGCGGATACCACTCGATCATGATGTTCGGGTAGTAGGTCAGCCAGATCGCGCCCTGCTTGGGCGGCCGGCCGCCGTTGAACTTCATCACCGCGTCGTGCCAGCGCTGGTAGGCCGGCGAACCGGCCCGCTCCAACCCGCCGTTGACGCCCACCGTCTGCACCGAATAGTGCTTGCCGAACTCCCAGCTCAGGTCGTCGCAGGTGACGAACTGGCCCAGGCCTGGGTGGAACGGGCCGACGTGGTAATCCTCCAGGTAGACCTCGATGAAGGTCTTCCAGTTGTAGTTGCAGACGTGCTTTTCGACGTGATCGAGCACGTAGCCGGAGAAGTCCAGGTCGGCGCGGGGGCCGAGTTGCGCGAGGTCGGCGGCCACGTCGCGGCCGTTGTCCTCGAAGACCATGCCGTTCCAGGTCCGCAGCTTGTAGTTGTTCAGGTGCAGGCAGGGGTCGTGGTCGAAGTGCGGTGCACCCACCAGTTGGCCCTGCAGGTCGTAAGTCCAGCGATGCAGCGGGCAGACGATGTTGGCGCGCGTGTTGCCACGGCCCTTCAACATCACCGCCTGGCGGTGCCGGCAGACGTTCGAGATCAGCTCCAGCCCGTTGCGCGAGCGCACGAGCGCACGCCCCTCGCCTTCCTGCGGCAGGGCGTAGAAGTCGCCTATTTCGGGAACGGACAGTTCGTGCGCCAGGTAGCGCGGTCCGTGCTGAAAGATGAGTTCCTGTTCACGGCGGAACAGATCCTCATCGAAGTAGGTGCTGACAGAGAGTTGCGAGCGCGCGCGCTCCAGAGCTTCCAGCTTGATGCTCAGGTCCGACATGATCCCCAGGATCTCCAAAAAACATGTCTGTAAACCCCCCACCCGGTGGCCCCGCGGATGGGTTTGTGACAAATGAAAAGCCCTCTCGGCAAGGAGAGGGCGGTCTGGCATTCTAACCAAGGGAAAGCAACAGGTCTGCCAGACGATGGGAATTTTCACCAAATGCGCTTTGCATTCGGCAACATGACCGGATCTTCCGCCAGACCTCGGGCAGACCCTGACTACAATCGCGCTAAATTTTCACCTGCCGAAATGCCCAGCGAGTTGCTTTCATCCGCCAGCCCCCTGCCCGCGAGCTACGACGACGCGGTCGCCGAGCTGGACCAACTGGTGCTGGCGATGGAGACCGGCCAGATGCCGCTGGACCGCCTGCTGGAGAGCTACCAGCGCGGCGCGGTGCTGCTGGGCTTCTGCCGTGAGCGGCTTCAGGCAGTTGAAGTACAAGTCAAGGTTCTGGAGGAAGGGCAACTCAAGCCCTGGGCAGCTGCATGACGAATGAAGATCTGGATCGCTGGGTCCGAGAGGAACTGCGGTCCATCGAGCAAGCGCTCGACCGCCTGGTGCCGGCCGATGCACCGGTCGGCCTGGGTCAAGCCATGCGCTACGCCGTGCTGGACGGTGGCAAGCGCCTGCGCCCGCTGCTGGTGCGCGCCGCCTGCGACGCCAGCCTCGGCCACGCCGAAGCGGCCACGCGCGCCGCGGTGGCGGTCGAACTGATCCACGCCTACTCGCTGGTGCACGACGACATGCCGTGCATGGACGACGACGCGCTGCGCCGCGGCAAGCCCACGGTGCATGTCCAATATGGCGAGGCCCAGGCCATGCTGGCCGGCGATGCGATGCAGGCGCTGGCCTTCGAGGTGCTGACGCCGGAAGACGGCTCGGTGTCGCCCGAATTGCAGGCCCGGCTGGTCGGCCTGCTGGCGCGTGCCGCTGGCCATGCCGGCATGGCTGGCGGCCAGGCGATCGACCTGGCCAGCGTCGGCAAGCCGCTGAGCGAAACCGTGCTGCGCGACATGCACCGCCGCAAGACGGGTGCCTTGCTGCAAGCCAGCGTGTTGATGGGCGCTGCTTGCGGCACCATCAGCGCCCCCGCCTGGCAGGCCCTGTCCGAATACGGTGCAGCCATCGGCCTGGCTTTCCAGGTGATGGACGACATCCTCGACGTGACCCAGGTCAGTGAGGTGCTGGGCAAGACGGCGGGCAAGGACATGGATGCCAACAAGCCGACCTATGTCTCGGTGCTGGGCCTGGACTCGGCGCTGGCCTATGCCCGCGCACTGCACGAGCAGGCGCTGAAGGCGCTGGAGCGCAGCGGGCTGCCCGCGAAGCACCTGGGCTGGCTGGCCGACCTGGTGGTCGACCGGGAACACTGAGGGCGACACCCTGGCCAGCGCACATTACAAGAGTTCAGCGGAGCGAATCGCATGAGTCAAAACACGCTGTTGGAAAGCGTCCAGGGTCCGGAGGCACTGCGGCAGATGAGCCGTGCGCAGCTCAAGACCCTGGCCCAGGAACTGCGCGACTTCCTGCTGCAATCGGTCAGCCGCACCGGCGGGCACTTGTCGTCCAACCTCGGCACAGTGGAACTGACCATCGCGCTGCACCATGTGTTCAACACGCCGCATGACCGCCTGGTCTGGGATGTGGGCCACCAGTCCTATCCGCACAAGATCCTGACAGGCCGCCGCGAAGCCATGGCCACGCTGAAGCAACTGGGTGGCATCAGCGGCTTTCCGCGCCGCTGCGAGAGCGAATACGACACCTTTGGCGTGGGCCATTCGTCGACCTCGATCTCGGCTGCGCTGGGCATGGCCCATGCCGCGAGGCTGAAGGGCGAGAACCGCAAGGCCGTGGCCGTCATTGGTGACGGCGCGCTGACCGGCGGCATGGCCTTCGAGGCCTTGAACCACGGCGGCTACCAGGGCGCAGCCGGCCTGCCCGACATGCTGGTCATCCTGAATGACAACGACATGTCGATCTCGCCGCCGGTGGGTGCGCTGAACCGCTACCTGGCGCGGCTGATGAGTGGCAAGTTCTACGCTGCGGCGCGCGAAGGCGCCAAGAGCGTGCTGCGCAACACGCCGCTGTACGAGTTCGCCAAGCGCTTCGAGGAGCACACCAAGGGCATGGTCGTGCCCGGCACCATCTTTGAAGAATTCGGCTTCAACTACGTGGGTCCGATCGACGGCCATGACCTCGATTCGCTGGTGCCGACGCTGGAAAACCTGCGCGACGCCAAAGGCCCGCAGTTCCTGCACGTGGTCACCAAGAAGGGCTACGGCTACGAGCTGGCCGAGGCCGACCCGGTCAACTACCACGGTCCCGGCAAGTTCGACCCCAAGGTCGGCATCCAGAAGCCCGCCACGCCGCCCAAGACCACCTTCACCCAGGTCTTCGGCCAGTGGCTGTGCGACATGGCCGAGGCGGACGAACGCCTGGTCGGCATCACGCCGGCCATGCGCGAAGGCTCCGGCCTCGTGGAGTTCGAGAAGCGCTTCCCCAAGCGTTATCACGACGTCGGCATTGCCGAGCAGCATGCGGTGACCTTTGCCGCCGGCCTGGCCTGCGAAGGCCTGAAGCCGGTGGTGGCGATCTATTCGACCTTCCTGCAGCGCGGCTATGACCAGCTGATCCACGACGTGGCGATCCAGAACCTGCCGGTGGTTTTCGCGGTGGACCGCGGCGGCCTGGTCGGTGCCGACGGTGCCACCCACGCCGGTGCCTTCGATCTGGCCTACCTGCGCTGCGTGCCGAACATGGCAGTGCTGGCACCGGCCGACGAAAACGAATGCCGCCAGGCGCTGTCTACCGCGTTTGCGCATGCCGGCCCGGCCGCTGTGCGCTACCCGCGCGGCGCGGGTGCTGGCGTGGCCGTCGAGCCTGCGCTGTCGACCCTGCCCTGGGGTCGCGGCGAAGTGCGCCGCAAGGGCTCGCGCATCGCCATCCTGGCCTTTGGCACGCTGCTGTACCCTGCACTGGCCGCTGCTGAAAAGCTGGGTGCAACGGTTGCCAACATGCGCTTCGTCAAGCCGCTGGACCAAGCGCTGGTGCTCGAACTCGCCCGTACCCACGACCACCTCGTGACCGTGGAAGAGGGCTGCATCGCCGGTGGTGCCGGCAGCGCGGTGCTGGAGTGCCTGGCCGCCGCAGGCCTGGCGGTGCCGGTGTTGCAACTGGGCCTGCCGGACCAGTTCATCGAACACG
>NZ_VIDT01000246.1 GCF_006519715.1 Ideonella azotifigens | reverse complement strand
GGCCAGAGCAGGCGGTAGCCTGACTTGGAGATGGTCTCGATCGGCGCGTCGTCCGGTTCCGTCGCGCGCAGGCTGCGGCGCAGCTGCGAGACGGTGTGGGTCAGTGCGGTGGCGCCGGTGTAGGCATTGCCGTCCCAGACTTCGGCGATCAGTTGCTCGCGGCTGATGACCTGGCCAGCATGTTCGGCCAGCAGTTGCAGCACGCGGGCCGCCTTGCCGGAAATGCGCTCGCTGGCGCCGTCGGCACACAGCGTGCGCGCGGCAGGATCGAACACGAACCGCCCGATCTGCCATTGCCGCAGATGGGCTTGGGGGGCCGGGTCGGCAACCGTGTCCATGTCCTCCAGCAAAACTACGCCACCATGCCAATCGAGTGAGGGGAAGCCTAGCGTACCGCACGGCTCCTGGCGCCAGCGGCGGCGAGCTTGGGCACGCACCAGCCGCCAGCGGTAGAAGTCCGCGAAACAGGGCTGTCTCGGTGCTGGCGTTGCCATTCCGTTGCCTCCGGGGCGCTTCCGATGCCCCGCTTGCCCAAAACCAAGAAAAAACATAGCCCCAGGCGGGTGCCTTGCAAGCGGTGGGCCAACACACTGGCCACTTCCCCCAGCTCTTGCAGCCTCGCCACCATGTTGTATTTCCCGTTCCCTCGCCGCCTCCGCCCGGCCGGGCTGGCCGCCAGCCTGTTGATGGCCACCGCCTCGTTCGCCGCCCACGCGGCCTCGACTGAAACCGAGCCCAACAACGACTGCGCCAGCGCGCAGCTGCTGGGCAAGCTGTCCAACGGCGCAGACCTGACCGGCCAGATTACCGAAGGCGACGTCGACTACTTCCAGTTCACCGGCAAGCCCGGCAAATGGATGGAAGTCGAGGTCGTGCGCGACAGCAGCACGCCTGGCAACGACATGATGGCCGGCATTGTCGACAACACCTGCCTGGTCTCCGCGGCCAACAACGTGACCGTGATGGGCATGGTGCCGGCCGATGGCAAGCTGGTCTTCGCCGCTGCTGGCTATGGCGACTGGTCCTTTCACGGGCTGCCTGCCGAATTCGGCAGCTATCGCATGATCGCTGGCGCGCCGCGGCATGCCTACCTGGTGGGCACCGTGCTGGACGGCAGCACCGGCGCCGCGCCGGCCTATTTCTCGGCCCTGGTCACGCTGCTGGCCTGCACCAGCAGCGACCCGGCCAGTTGCACCCAGGCCGTCAACTCCGCCTACGCTTCGGACCGGGACGGCAGCTACTACCTGCCGCTGGGCGACCTGCCCACCGGCTCATACATGGTCAAGATGTCGGCCAACGGTTTCCACGACCCGAAATACACCAAGGTCATGACGCTGGGCCCCGACGCCGGCCTGGTCACGCTGAACTTCAAGCTGAAACCCCCGTCCTTGCCCGTGGGCTTCAGCGACTTCAGCGCCTGCACCTACATCAAGGCCGGCAGCGAGTGCGAGTTCAGCTACCAGGTCAAGAACACCACCAGCGCACCAGTCGCCATGGACGTGTGGGCCCACACCGTCGTGTCGCAGACGATTGGCGCGATCGAGGCGGTCGAGCTGGACGCCGGCAAGGGCGGCCGCCAGGCCAAGCGCATCGAGCTGCAGCCCGGCGAGAAGCTGAAGGTCAAGCAGGCGCTGGGCGTGGCCAGCATGCCCTCGGGCATCGCCGGCACGACCATGCTGTATGCCGCGCTGGCCGACCATCCCACCGAGCTGGTCGGCATGTTCCCCGGCTTCGACTGGCGTATCACCGAAACCGGCACCGCTTCGCCGCTGTGGCCGCAACCGCACGCTTCGCTGAAGCGGGCCCGCCGCATCACGCTGGCGAAAGCCACGGCGGCAGATTCCGGTGCCATCAGCGGCAGCATCGTCGACGCCAGCGGCCAGCCGGTCTCGGCCCACCTGACCCTGCGCTGGTGCTGGGACAACGCCGACACCGTGTGCGCCCAGTCCACGCTGAGCACCAAGTCGCTGGCCAACGGCCGCTACAGCTTCAAGGACGCGCCCACCTGGCCGGCTGGTCGCTACCAGGTGTGGGTGGACGACTCGGCCTACGACCAGGCCTACAGCCAGGCCTTCGCCTATGACGCGGTCAACTCGGTCAAGCTCGCCCCGGTGCAGACGCAGCCGCGCAGCATCACCATCCAGGACGTGACCACCTGCTACGGCATGCCGGCCGAGATCCTGGTGCAGTACCCCGTGCGCCTGGGCGACGCCTGCACCATCGGCTACAGCCTGACCAACCACGCCACGGCACCGATGACCGTGGACGCGTGGATCCGCGTGCTGAGCGACCGCACCGGCAGCGTGGCCAACAGCGACTCGCGCTTCCTGCAGATCACCGCCTTCAGCGCTGGCAAGAAGGCCGGTTTCGTGCCGCAACGCGTCACGCTGCAGCCCGGTGAAACGCGGGTCATGTCGCAGCCTGTGAACCTGGCCGACGAGCCGCTTTACGCAGGCGGCGGCCTGGCGATCTGGGTCTCCCCGGCCGACCAGCCGCTCAAGCCTGCCGCAACCTGGAACCAGCAGATCTTCGCGATCGTGCCCTGAGGCAGCCGAGGCCTCGCCAATGAAAACGGGGGCCTCGCGCCCCCGTTTTTCATTGCGGCGCTTTTCGACCTGGCCTCCTTCCCATGCGCCGCCCAGCACCACAATCCACCGGATTTGCCTGCAGCGCGCGCTGCCCGCTGTGCTGCTGCGGGTCGGCGATGTGCTCGGGCTCGTCAAAGATGCCCCGGCTCGCCTCGCCGCCAACCCCCAGCGATTCATTGCGGGACGGTCCACACCTCGCCGAACTGATCGCGTCAAGTCTCATCCTCGTTTTGCCTACAAGGGCTGACTTGGCTTAAGTTCGATGGATGTGGCTTGACCTGGGTGCTACGGTCTTTCGGCCACGCGCGGAGGGCTTGACCGGCACGCTTTGCCCGTGCTCGCTCCACCAGGCCGTCAGTGCCTGCATCGTCGGGCCAAGCCCGCGAGCCTTTTGTGTCATTTCATATTCGACACGCGGAGGCACTTCGGCAAACACCGTGCGCGACACCAATCCGTCTGCCTCCATTTCGCGAAGTTGAGCCGTCAGCATGTGTTGGGTGATGCCTGGAATGGCCTTTCGCAACTCGCCAAAGCGGTACATGCGCTGATTCAACAGCCACATGATTTCCAGCTTCCATTTGCCGGAAAGCAGGGCGAATGCGCGGCGCATCTCTTCGTGCATGTTGACTTCGCCATCGCCGTTAGTCAGGTTTTCCATACTAGGAGGCATTTATTCATCCTACTTGTCAATATTTATCTTAGTCGACATTCTTGCTGCATGTTGAACTTGAATGCTGATTGGCAAGACGCCGTGGCCACCCCCTACATCTACTGGATCAGCACCGCGCTGCTGTCGCTGCTGTATTTCGTTTCCGCCTCCCTGTACATCGCCAAGGGCGACTTTGTGCGAAAGGCGCAGGCGGACCTTGGCTACTCGGCCGCTCACCTCATGCCTTTCATGATCGCGGTCAAGGTCTTGGGGCCTGCCGCGATTCTTTGGCGTTTCAACGTGGCGCTCAGTGACCTGGCCTACGCCGGCATCTTCTACCACCTGATCCTGTCCGGGCTGGCGCACCTCGGTGTTCGCAAGCCCAAAGGCGCAATCCCGGCTGCCGCCGGACTGCTGCTGCTGGTCGGCTCCTTCGCGACGCAGAACGCCGCTCGCGAACTTCCCTCACCCTACGCGCCTGTAGCGGTGATCCAGGCATCGCCCAACTGAAGCGGGCAGTCCTGTCGCTGACGCGGGAAAACATTGATGCCTTCGTCGCCGACATCAAGGCTGACGGCGGCACGGCGCTCGGCATGCGCTGCGACGTCACCGATGGCGGGATGGTCATCGACGCCGCACGCTGAACTGCGACCGCAACCCAACAGCCCAATCAACGGAGAAAAACATGACGTCATACCAAGCCAGATCCTCGGAGCAGCCGTTCGCGGCCAAGAAGTACCTCGGCATTCACGGGCACAAGATGGCCTACATCGACGAGGGCGAAGGCCCGCCCATCATCTTTCAGCACGGCAACCCGACATCGTCCTACCTTTGGCGCAACGTCATGCCTCACTTGAAGGGGCTGGGGCGCTTGATTGCCGCCGACTTCATGGGCATGGGCGATTCCGACAAGCTCGACCCGGCGCTGGGTGCGTCACGCTACAGCTTCAGCGAGCAGCGCAAGTATCTGCATGGGCTGTGGGACGCGCTGGATCTTGGCGATGAGGTGATCCTCGTCCTGCACGACACCGGGTCCATGTTTGGTTTCGACTGGGCGAACCAGCATCGTGAGCGTGTCCAGGGCATCGTCTACATGGAATCCATCGTGTCCCCGTTGCTGGTCTCCGATTTCCCCGAGCATGTGCAGGCGCAACTCAAGCACATGACGCCAGAAGGGCTGGAGGCCAGTTTGCAAGGCCTGGATTTCCTTGAAGGCTTTCTGCTGGGCGCCCGCGACTTCACCGCAGCAGAGAGGGCTCACTATCGGGCTCCCTTTCTCCATCCCGGAGAGGATCGACGGCCCCTGATCTCGTTCGACCTGCCGCTCGAAGGACAGCCTGCGCACACCGTCGAGATCGCGGAGGACTATGCGCGTTGGCTCGGCCAGAGCGAGGTCCCCAAGCTACTGATCCGGTCCGAACCCGGCTATCTCCTGACGAGCCGTCTGTACGACATTGTGAAAACCTGGCCCAACCAGACCGAAGTCACGGTCAAGGGCGGCCACTACCTCCAAGAGACCTCGCCGGATGAAGTGGGAGAGGCGATTGCCGCTTTCGTGCGCCGTTTGCGCAGCTGACACCAGGGTCCGGTCTGGCACCGAGCGCTTCCAAAATGCGCAGCCGCACAGCCCCGCTACGACTTGCCCCAGCCCGGCATGCCGGCCGCTTGCTGAATCCACGCCGCCAGCTGCACCTCATCGAAATCATCCTCATGAACGTCGATCCAGCGCGCGTCCTTGCCGGTACCGCCGGGCGGTATCGGCTGCAATGAGGTGCCCTTGAAGAAACTCACCTTCACAAACCGCGCAAACACATGAAACGCCAGGAACCACCCTGGCCTTCGACGCCATAGAACGGCGAGTTCCACTTCACGGCCTTGCGCGCATGCGGCACCTGCTGCATGACCAACGCATTAAGCAGCTGCCCGATGTCCCGCTTCCAACCCGGCATGGCCTCGATGTACGCCTGCACCGGCGCATCGCCATCGGCCTTGGCAATTTGTGGGTTGCCGCCGGAGAGCAGGGTTCGCGTCATGGCCTTGGGCTTCGCTGCACTGTCAGGCATGAACGAAAGCCGCGACGAGACCTTCGGCCACTTCCGATTGGATCGCAGTGGCACGCCTGCGCCAGGCATCCTGGCGGATCAGACTGTGAATTTCCGCTGTCAGAAAAATAACCAACTAGGTTAGAATTTTCAAATGGAGAAAGGCAGACCTCATTGCAAGTTGAAGCTTGTACATGCGCTCGTCCGCGCCGACAAGGTGAGGGCCACCCGTTCGGCGATGGATGGTGCCGGTGAACTGGGCATCTCCACATTGGCCGCCATGTGCGAAGTGGTGCTCAGTCTGTAATCGACTCACTTTTACAAGAGCATGACGACTCACGCCGATCATCATGAAATGCCCGAACTGTGGCGCCGCTGAACTGGTGCACGACACACGAGATGTCCCGTACACGTACAAAGCAGCAACGACCCTGATTCCCGCCGTTGCAGGTGACCATTGCCCGGCCTGCGGCGAGCTTGTGCTGGATCGTGGCGCAGACGACCGCTATGGCGCGTTGACTGCACAGTTTCGCCAGCAGGTGAACGCCGCCTACGTGTCGCCCACCTACATCGCGCAGGTGCGCAAGAAGCTGGAGTTGGGTCAGCGCGAAGCGGGTGAACTGTTCGGCGGAGGCATCAATGCCTTTTCCCGCTACGAGCGAGGCAAGACCCGACCGCCACTGGCACTGGTGCAATTGCTGAAGATTCTGGACCGACATCCTGACTTGCTGGACGAGGTCAGGGCGAACTGATTGAGCGGAAAGTGGAAGGGGCGGGGATGCTGAGCCGTGTCTATTCGACTCTGCTGGGTGCGGCAGCAGGCGCCATGCTTTACCTGGGCTTCGACCTGTTGGGTCGTCATGGCCTCGATCATTGGTCGATTCATGGACCGGTGCGATGGTGCGCACTGATCGGTGCGCTCGTCGGCCTGATTGGCGGGCCGGCCATCGCGGAGCGGCTGTGGTCGACGGCCACGGATGACGTGCGCGACGATGCGACCTGGACGATCGGCATGGGCGCGGTGATGATTGTTTTTGCAATCGCGGTCGGCGTGGGCATGTTCTACGCCTCGCGTTGAACGGCCGTCGCAATCTGGGCCATACGGTGAGGTCGTCGTCCCTGAACCCGCTGCTTTGCGTCAGGCCGCCCCGGCGGGAACATGAGCAACATTGCGCTGACCCCGTTTTTCTCTGATGAGGTCCTGTGGAATACATCGATGTGCTTTGGCTCCACGAACTGGCCGATTCACCGGTTCGCCTTGTCTCGGAACTTGACGCGCAACGGTATGAGACGCGCAAGCTGGAGTTTTTCCGTAGCGGCGCCGTTGGCTTCGCGAATGAACGTCAGGCAAGTTCAGGGACCGAGCTCGGCCAAATGGAAGTGCCTCCCTTGGCAGAGATCAATCAAGATCCAGAGTTTCGCGGGACCTTGATCGACGAATCCGTTTTCGAGGCGCTGTGGCGTCTGCATGTGCCCGCTGCTGATGATTGAACGCAGCGACTCACACCTCACGCCATGCGGCGGACACTGGCGCACTCGCTGTGTGCCGGTCGTTGCGGCAATGGACGGTGTATTGGTCGCTCAGTCAGCCGGCGCCTTGGCAACTGCGTCGGCATCAGCCTCCCACCCCAGCCCCAAACTCTTGTGCAACGCTGCAAAGTCCTGCAGCAGGGTGGCTTCGGCGGCCAGGATGTCGCGGCGGACGCCGAGCAGAGTGCGCTGGGCGTCCTGAAGGTCCAGCTGGCTGGCGGTGCCGGCTTGGCGGCGCTGGGTGGTGAGCTTCAGGCTGCGTTCGGCGGAGGCTTGCTGGGCGAGCAGGCTGCGCAGCGATTCGCGTTGGTGGCCGTAGCGGGTCAGGGCCACGTTGGCGTCGCGCAGGGCTTGCAGCACGGTGGACTCGTACCTCGCTTGCGCTTCGTCCCGGCCGGCTTCGGCCTTGCGTACGGCGGCTGCGGTGCGGCCGAAGTCCAGCACGTTCCACGACAGGTAGGGCGCGCCCAGCAGCACCAGGCTGCCTTGCCTGAGCAACTGGTCGGGGTCTGTGGCGCCCAGGCCGATGTCGCCCAGCAGGCTGAGCTTGGGGAAGTAGCCGGCCTGCTGCTGGCCGATCTGCGCGGTGCTGGCAGCCAGGCGGCGC
>NZ_VIDT01000245.1 GCF_006519715.1 Ideonella azotifigens | reverse complement strand
GGCATCCGCCCGGAAGACATCGCGCTGGTCAGCGCCGATCAAACCGGCGCCCTGCCCGGCCGCATCAGCATGCTGGAGCCCACCGGCCCGGAAACCTATGCGCTGGTCGAGACCGCACTGGGCGTGTTGACCGCTCGCGTGCCGGGCAAGGTGGTGCAGCGCGTCGGCGACGCCGTTGCGCTGCAATGGTCCCCGCTGTCCGCCCATCTGTTCGACGCCAAGAGCGAACAACGGCTGGCCTGAGCTCGCCAACGACGTGGCCCTGCGCCCCACGTCCTGGGGGTGCCGAGGACATGGGAACGGGCTTGGCTTGGCACCCTTTGCCGACTTAGCATCACCCCATGAAGCAAGATCCCGACTTCCGTCGCGCCGAGTTCCTGGAGGAACACCTGCTGCAGACGCAGACCTTCTATGACGACCGCTGTGTGGACCCCAGCGGCGGCCTTTACCAGTTCTACAAGGACGACGGCCGGGTCTATGACCCGTACACCCGCCACCTGGTCAGCAGCACGCGCTTCGTCATCACGCATGCGACCATGGCCAGGCGCTTCCCCGGGCATGCGCGCGCCGCCGAATGGCTGGCCAACGCCCGCCACGCGCTGCGCTTCGTGCAGGACGTGCACCGCGACCCCACCACCGGCGGCTACGCCTGGCTGCTGCACTGGGACAGCGGCCAGAAGAAGGTGCTGGACGCGACCAACCATTGCTACGGCCTGGCCTTTGTGCTGCTGGCGCATGCACAGGCGCTGCGTGCAGGCATCGAAGAGGCCCGCACCGGCCTGTTCGAGACCGCGGAGCTGATGGAAAGGCGCTTCTGGGAGCCTGCCGCCAAGCTGTATGCCGACGAAGCCACGCCGGACTGGGTGCTTTCGCCCTACCGGGGCCAGAACGCCAACATGCATGCCTGCGAAGCCATGCTGGCCGCCTACGAGGCAACCGAGGCGCCGCAGTTCCTGCTGCGTGCCGCCGAACTGGCCCAGTCGGTCACCCAGCGTCTGGCCGAACATGCCGGCGGCCTGATCTGGGAGCATTACCACGCCGACTGGTCGCCCGACTGGGAATACAACCGCCACGACAAGACCAACATCTTCCGGCCCTGGGGCTTCCAGGTCGGCCACCAGACCGAATGGGCCAAGCTGTTGCTTCAGCTGGAGCGCAACCTCGGCGAACCGGAAGACGACAGCAGCTGGATGCTGCAACGGGCCAAGGAGCTGTTTGGCGTGGCCACGCTGCAGGGCTGGGACCGTGCCCACGGCGGCCTGGTCTACGGCCTGGCGCCGGCCGGCAACCCCTCCACCGACCGGCACCTGCTGGTGTGTGACGCCGAGAAATACCACTGGGTGCAGGCCGAATCGCTGGCCGCTGCTGCGGTGCTGGCCCAGCGCACCCATGACGGTGCCTACTGGGACTGGTACGACCGGCTGTGGGGCCACGCCTGGGCCGATTTCGTGGACCACACGCACGGCGCCTGGTTCCGCATCCTGAGCGCCGAGAACCGCAAGATCAGCGACGACAAGAGCCCCGCGGGCAAGGTCGACTATCACAACATGGGCGCCTGCCACGAGGTGCTGGACGCGCTGGTGCGCTGAGCCCGCGTCAAATCACCGCGCGGAAGTCTGCTTCCGCATACGTCATGGCGCGGCCCTGGCGGGCTCTTCCTGGGCCGCTGAATGCGGCGAGCAAGGCGTTTGCCTGCCTTCTTTTCCGGCATTGCACCGGGGCTGGCCGCGGCAAGATTCGCGAGCCCCGAATCGGCTCTCGCGCCGTCGCCCAGGAGAGAAGAACCATGATGAAGCCCATGAAACGCCTGCTGCAGCCCGGCATTGGACTGATGCGCCGACTGCGCATGCCGACCAAGCTGGGGCTGATGGCGGCCATGTTGCTGGTGCCCATGGTGCTGGTGATGGTGAACCAGGCCCGCCAGAAGCTGGCCGAGGTCGAGCTTGCCAACACCGAGCGTGAAGGTGTGCGCGTGGTGCGCGCACTGTCGGACCTGGTGGCCGAAACCCAGGCCCACCGCGGCCTGAGCAACCGGGTGCTCGGTGGCGATGAGGGCGCCCGGGCCGCGCTGCTGGAGAGCCACGGCCGGTTGCAGCAGGGCCTGACCGAGGTGGATGCCGTCGTCAGCGAATTGCACGCTTTCTCGCTGCGCACCGAGTGGGACGCACTGCGCCAGCCACTGCAGACCCTCGCGCAGCCGGCACCGGCAGGCACCAACCGGACCGCCTTGTTCGCCGAGCACAGCGCCAGCGTCGATGCACTGCGCCAGTTGGTGCTGTTGACGGGGGAACGCTCCACATTGCTGCTCGACCCCGAGGCCCAGACCTTCTTCCTGATGGACATCGTTGTCGAGCGCACCATTCCCTGGACCGAGAACCTGGGCGTGATGCGTGGCGAAGGCGCAGCGTTGATCAAGCGCGGCGAAGCCACCGGCGCCGACAGGGCGCGCGTGCTGGGCCGGGCGGCTGCGCTGGCAACGATCGATGCCGACATGCAGTTCCGAGTCGATGCATTGCAACGCGCCGGTGCCCCCATGCCCAGCCACTGGGAAGCCGCCAAGCAACGCTCGAATGCCTATGCCAGCCAGGTCAAGCAGATTTTCTCTGGCGACGCGATTGAAGGCGACCCCGGTGCCTACTTTGCCGCCGGCACCGAGGCGATCGAACAAGTCGTCGCCCTGCAGCATGAGATCAGCGAGAAGCTCGATGCGTCGCTGGTCGCGCGCATCGACGCAGTGCGGTACAGCCTCTGGCTGCAGCTCGGTGCCTGCGCGCTCGGCATGTTGCTGTGGATCTACCTGGCCTCTTCGCTGTATGCCAGCTTCATCAGCGGCCTGAATGCCTTGCGCCTGGGCGTGGCGGCCATGGAGCGCGGCGACATGGCCCACTCGGTGCGGATCGAAGGGCATGACGAGGTGGCCGAGATCGGTGCACTGGTCGAAAAAATGAGCCACCAGCTCTCGTCCATGGTGGCGGAGATCCGCAGCAGCGCCGTGCGCGTCGGCCTGGCGGGCCAGCAGCTGGTCGCCAGCAGCGACGCCCTGTCCACCCGCACCGACGCACAGGCCGCCAGCCTGCAGCAGACCATGGCCACGGTCAGCGAGCTGAGCAAGGCGGTGAGCAGCAATGCCGAAGCCTCGCGCGAACTGGACCACCTGACCGACCGCCTGCGCGATCAGACCGAGGCCGGCGGCGATGCGATGCGCAGCTCGGTGGAGGCCATGGGTCAGCTGGAAGCGAGCTCCCGCCGAATGGCCGAAATCATCGGCGTGATAGACGGCATTGCGTTCCAGACCAACATCCTCGCGCTGAACGCCGCCGTCGAAGCCGCGCGCGCCGGCGAGGCCGGCCGTGGCTTTGCCGTCGTCGCCACCGAAGTTCGCCAGCTGGCGCAGCGCAGCGCTTCAGCGGCCGGTGAAATCCGCCAGCTGATCGGCAGCTCCACCACCCAGGTCGGCAGCTCGGTCGCCAGCATCCAGTCGGTCAGCGGCACGCTGCAGACCGTCGTGGCCGGTGTACGCGACGTCTCCCATCGCCTGCGCTCCATCGCACAGGCAAGTGCAGTGCAAAGCGAGGGGCTGGTCCAGGTCAGCGCCAGCGTTGCCGGCATGGAGGAGATCACCCGCCAGAACGCAGAGATGGTGGTGGAGTCTGCAACCGCATCGACCGAACTGGTGTCCAGGGCCGGGGCACTTGGCGAGGCTGTCGCAGCCATCCGGCTGCGGCAAGGCAGCGCGGACGAAGCCTATGCCATGGTCACCAAGGCCATGAAACTGATCGATTCGCGCGGCCTGGATGCCGCGTCCAAGCTCTTCTGCCAGCCGGACGGCGGCTTCCTGGACCGCGACCTCTATGTCTTCATCGTGGACCGCGAAGGCCGCTACCGCACCCACGGCGCCAAGCCGGCCATGAACGGCAAGCGAGTGCATGACGTGCCGGGCATCGACGGTGACCGCTTCACCCGCGAGGCATGGCAAGCCAGCGAAGGCAGCCACTGGGTGGAATACGACATCGTCAACCCTGAAACCGGCAGCGTGATGCCCAAGGCCAGCTTCGTGCAGGCCATCGACGCCAAGCTGCTGCTGGGCTGCGGCGTGTACCGGGTCAAGGGGCACTGAGCGCCTTCGCCCGGGCCACGCACCAATCTCAGAGCTCTGGCGCCGCGGCACCCAGGGGCAGCTTGACCTGCGCTTGCGTTGCCATCGCAGGGTCGCCAGCCGCCCGCCGAGCCGCAGCCCGCAGTTTCTCCGGCCGCACCAGGTAGCTGTAGATCACCGGCACCACCAGCAGCGTCAGCAGCGTGGAGGTGATGACGCCGCCGATGATGGCGCGGCCCATCGGGGCTTGCAGTTCGCCGCCTTCGTTGAAGGCCAGCGCCAGCGGCAGCATGCCGAAGACCATCGCGGCCGTCGTCATGATGATGGGGCGCAGGCGGATGGAGCCGGCTTCGCGGATGGCCTCGGCCACGCTCTTGCCGGCCCGCACCGCGTGATTCGCAAAATCGACCAGCAGGATCGCGTTTTTGGTCACCAGGCCCATCAGCATGATGAAGCCGATCATCGAAAACAGGTTGATGGTCGAGCCGGTGAGCAGCAACGCCAGCATCACGCCGATCAATGACAGCGGCAGCGAGGCCATGATGGCGATCGGCTGCAGGAAGCTGCCGAACTGGCTGGCCAGCACGATGTAGATGAAGACCACGGCCAGGCCCAGCGCGGCCAGGATGTTGCCGAAAATCTCGCCTTGCTCCTTGGTCTGTCCGCCCACGTCGAAGCGGTAGCCCGGCGGCAGCACCGTGGCCTTGACCAGCTTCTGCACGTCCGAACCCACGTCGCCCACCGCGCGGCCTGAAGCCTTGTCCACCCCCGCATAGATGGCCTGCCGGCGCTCCAGGTTCTGGCGCTTGATGACCACCGGGTTTTCGACCGGCTCGATGGTGACCACGCGCTCCAGCGGGATCGGCGTGCCGTCCTTGGCATAGGCCACCGGCAGCTGGCGCAGCTGGGCGACCTGCTGGCGGTATTCGCTGCCCAGGCGCAGCTGCACCTCCACCTGCTGGCCGTCCGGCGTGGTCCAGTAGGTCGCCACGTCGCCGTTGACGAAGGTGCGCAGCGAAGCAGCCAGGTCGGTGGTGGACAGGCCGAGTTCGCGCACGGCGTCCGGCTTGATGCGCACCGCAAAGGCCGGCACACCGGGCTTGACCGAAGTTTCCAGGTCGGTCACGCCCTTGATCTGCTTGATCTTGGTCGACAGGTCGTTGGTGATCTGGTCCAGCACGGTCGGGTCCGGGCCCAGCACGGCGATGAAGATCGGCCGGTTCCAGCCCAGCGCGATGTCGATGCCCGGCACTTCCTTCAGAGCCTCGCGGATCGCGTCCTCGATCTCCTGCTGGCTGCGCTTGCGCTCCTTGCGTGGCTTCAGGCCCAGGCCGATCTCGGCGGCATTGCGCCCGGCCTCGCCGCCCACGGTCGTGCTCATGGTGTCGATCTCCGGGAAGCGGCGCACGATGTCCTCGACCTGGCGGATCTTGTCGTCCGAGCGGGCCAGGCTGCTGCCCACCGGCAGCTTGACCTGGATCTGCGTGTAGCCCTGGTCGTTCTGCGGAATGGTCTCGGCGCCAATGAATGGCACCAGGAAGATCGCACCGACGAAGCTCAACGCGGCCAGGCCGACCACGATGCCGCGCGGCGTCAGCGTGGCCCAGCGCAGCCGGCGTGGCAGTGTCTTGTCACGCTGGCCTGCCGCATCGAACGGGCGGCCGAAAGCCGGCACCGGCGGCAGCATCAGCCGGTAGCGCCGGCCGCTGAAGGACCAGACGATCAGGCGGTCGTAGATCGCGTGCAGGTGGTCCATCGCCCAGTCCAGGCCGCCGATCAGCTGGCGGATCACCGGCAGCTTGCGGATGCGGTCGCCGGGTGGGTCCGGCCAGACGGAGGACAGCATTGGGTCCAGCGTGAAGCTGACGAACAGGCTGACCAGCACCGCCACCGTGACGGTGATGCCAAACGGAAAGAAGAACTTGCCGACGATGCCTTTCATGAAGGCCACCGGCACGAACACCGCGCAGATCGCGAAGGTCGTCGCCATCACCGCCAGGCCGATCTCGTCGGTGCCGATGCGGGCTGCGCTGTGGTGGTCCCGCCCCATCGCCACATGGCGCACGATGTTCTCGCGCACGACGATGGCGTCGTCGATCAGCAGGCCGATGCACAGGCTCAGCGCCATCATGGTCATGAAGTTCAGCGTGAAGCCGAACATGTAGACCGCGATGAAGCTGGCAATCACCGAGATCGGCAGCGTCAGCCCGGTGATGATGGTCGAGCGCCAGCTGTGCAGGAACAGGAAGACGATGCCCACCGTGAGCAGCGCACCTTCGATCAGCGTGTGCTGCACGCCGGTCAGCGAGTTCTTGACCCAGTCGCTGTTGGCATAGACCACCTTCAGCTCCACGCCGGGCGGCAGGCCGGGCTGCATGTCGGCCACGGCTTCCTTGATCGCGTCGCCGGCGCGCACGATGTTGGCGTCCTTCTGCTTGAAGACCTGGATGTTGATGGCCGGCTTGCCGTTCAGGCGCGAAATCGCGTCCGGCTCGCGGTCGGCCTCCACCAGCTGGCCCAGGTCGCCCAGCGTGGTCACGCCGGCGCTGGTGTTGCGAGACACGACGATGTGGGCGAAGTCCTTCGGGTCCCGCACGCGGCCTTCGACGCGCACGATGGCGTCTGCCGTGCCGTTGGTCACCAGTCCGACCGGTTCGTCGGCATTGGCGCGCTGCAGCGCAGTGGCCACGTCGGCCGGCGTCAGGCCTGCGGCACGCAGGCGGGCGGCGTCCAGGTCGATGCGCACCTGGCGCACGTTCAGCCCATTGGCCACCACTCGGGCCACGCCTTCGCTGCGCTCCAGGCGCTTGACCACCGTCTGGTCGGCGATCAGCGACAGTTCACGTTCGCTGCGGTCATGGGCGATCAGTGCCAGCACCACGGTGGGCTGGGCGTTGTCGTTGTCGAAGTGGCCGATGAACGGGGGCTTGGCGTCCTTGGGCAGCGTGGCCTGGACCGCAGACATCTTGTCGCGCACGTCCTGCGTGGCCTGGTTGATGTCGGCGTCCAGGCTGAACTCGATCACCGTCTCGCTGCGGCCTTCCACGCTGTTGGAGCGGATCATCTTGACGCCAGCGATGGCGTTCACGGCCGACTCGACCGGCTTGGTGATCTCGGTTTCCACCGCGGCCGGCGAAGCACCTGGATAGGCGATCTGGATGAAGACCACCGGCGGGGCAACGTCGGGCATCTGCTCCACGCCCAGCCGCTGGTAGGAAAACAGCCCCAGCACGCACAGCGCCACCATCACCATGGCAGCAAACACGGGGTTGTTGATGGCGACTCGGGTCATCCACATGATGCAGGTCCTTCAGAGGATGTTCAAA
>NZ_VIDT01000244.1 GCF_006519715.1 Ideonella azotifigens | reverse complement strand
AGGCCTCGTGCACCGACAGTGGCGGTGCCTTTGGCAGCCAGGCCTGAACCGAGGTTTCGAGCCGGCTGAGCCGGTTCAACTGTTCGGGGCTGGGCTGGGGCAAGCCTTCTTCGGCGGCGCGGCCCTGCGCAGCGCGCAACTCCACCTTGCCGCGGCGCAAACCGGCCACCAGCAGCTCGCGCATCGCGGGCTCCAGCTGGCGCAATTCGTCCGGTAATCGAAAGGCAATGTCCAGGAAACGGCTGTTGACCGTGCGGATCTCCACGGTAATGCCGGGTAGGGCGGTTTCGACGTCTGACACCGGGCTGGCACTCGCGCTAGCGAAGCCGGTCATGCTGTAAACTGCCATGAAGCTTTTGCAGGAAGCAAAACCCCGATTATGTCAAAGCCCAAGCCCTCCCCGTTGCCCGCGGGCACCGTGGTTGGTGGCTACCAGATTATCAAGAAGCTGGCGGCCGGCGGCTTTGGCGTGGTTTACCTCGCCGAAGACGACAGCCGCCACCTGGTGGCCCTGAAGGAATACCTGCCCGCTTCGCTGGCCGAACGCGCCGCTGGTGAGCTCATTCCCCGCGTCAAACCCGAGAAGCAGCCGCTGTACCGGCTGGGCCTGAAGAGCTTCTTCGAAGAAGGCCGCTCGCTCGCGCAGATCTCTCACCCCAGCGTGGTTTCTGTGCTGAATTTCTTCCGCGAAAACGAAACCGTGTACATGGTGATGAACTACCTGCAGGGCGACACGCTGCAGGACTTCATCGTCACCGCACGGGACCTCAAGCGCGAGAAGGTCTTCCGCGAGTCGACCATCCGCAGCCTGTTCGACGAGATCCTGCGCGGCCTGCGCATCGTGCACCAGCACAAGATGCTGCACCTGGACATCAAGCCGGCCAACATCTTCATCACCAACGACAACAAGGCGGTGCTGCTGGACTTCGGTGCCGCGCGCGAAGTGCTGTCCAAGGAAGGCAACTTCATCCGGCCGATGTACACGCCAGGCTTTGCCGCGCCCGAGATGTACCGCCGCGACGGCTCGCTGGGCCCGTGGACCGACATCTACGCGATTGGTGCCTGCATCTACGCCTGCATGCAGGGCTATCCGCCGAACGACGCGCCGCAGCGCATCGACAAGGACCGCCTGCCGCTGTCGCTCTCGCGCATGCGCAACACCTATTCCGACAACCTCATCGAGGTGACCGAGTGGTGCATGTCGCTGGACCCGCTGTCGCGCCCGCAAAGCGTGTTCTCGCTGCAGAAAGAGCTGTCGCGTGAGACCGAGCGGCGCTACACCTCGCTGGGCTTCACCGAAAGGCTGAAGCTGCAGATTGAAAACCTCAAGACGGGTGCCAGACCGTGAGCCGCAGCGTCTACACAGGATCCGGAAGCCCGATGCGCTTTTCTGTCTATCAGATCAGCCGCAAGGGGGGGCGCGAGAAGAACGAAGACCGCATGGGCTATTGCTACACGCGGGATTCCGGCTTGTTTGCACTGGCCGATGGCATGGGTGGACACCCCGAGGGCGAGGTGGCTTCGCAGCTCGCCCTGCAGACCCTGGCTGCCGCCTTCCAGCGGGAAGCCAAGCCTTCGCTGAAAAACCCGCTGCGCTTCCTGCAGGATGCGCTGCTGGCCGGCCATCACCAACTGCTGCGCTACGCGACCGAGCGCTCGTTGGTCGACACACCGCGCACCACGGTCGTCGCCTGCGTGATCCAGGGCAATGCGGCCTACTGGGCGCACTGCGGCGATTCGCGGCTCTACCTGGTGCGCGGCGGCAAGCTGATGCAGCGCACCCGCGATCATTCGTACACCGAGCTGCAGGAAACGTTGGCCCACGTGGTGCCCATCGATGCACGCTTCAACCGCTCGGTGCTGTTCACCTGCCTGGGCAGCCCCGGCAAGCCGGTGGTCGACACGGCCGGCCCCATCATGTTGCAGCCCGGTGACCGCATCGTCGTCTGCTCCGACGGCTTGTGGAGCACCGTCACCGACGATGAGATCGTCAACATCCTGAGCAACCGGCCCTTGCAGGACGCCGTGCCCGAGATGGTCGAGCAGGCGCTGCGCAATGGTGGCACGCATGGGGACAACGTCACTGCGCTGGCGGTCGAATGGGAGGCGGTTGAAGATCGCGACACCACGGTGGGCATCTCCACGCGTTCTCTCGGCGAAGACGTGTTTGCCTCGACCATCCAGGCCACGCTCAGCGACAGCAACACCGGTGACCTCGACGAAGCCGAGATAGAACGCTCGATCCGCGAGATCAACGAGGCCATCCAGCGTTCATCGCGCAAGCCGCGCTGACCCGGCCCACACTGCTTGCCGCTGCCGCCGCTTGCCGGCGGCGGCTTCTTGTTTTCTCCGACAGGTTTTGCCCATGAGCTACGAACGATCCAGCGGCCGCGCCGCCAATGCCCTGCGCCCGGTGCGCATCACCCGGGGCTTCACCTGCCATGCCGAAGGCTCGGTGCTGATCGAGTTCGGCCGCACGCAGGTGCTGTGCACAGCGTCGGTTGAAGAGCGGGTGCCGCCGCACAAGCGCGGCAGCGGCGAGGGCTGGGTCACGGCCGAATACGGCATGCTGCCGCGCGCCACGCACACCCGCAGCGACCGTGAGGCCGCACGCGGCAAGCAGAGCGGCCGCACGCAGGAAATCCAGCGCCTGATTGGTCGTTCGCTGCGCTGCGTGTTCGACCTGAAGGCCCTGGGCGAGCGCACCATCACGCTGGACTGCGACGTGCTGCAGGCCGATGGCGGCACCCGCACTGCAGCCATCACCGGCGCCTTTGTCGCCGCGCAGGATGCCGTCAACCTGCTGCTGGCCCAGGGCAAGCTGACGACTTCGCCGATCCGCACCGCGGTCGCGGCGATCTCGGTCGGCATCGTCGAAGGAACGCCGCTGCTGGACCTGGAATACATCGAGGACTCGGCCTGCGACACCGACATGAACGTCGTGATGACAGGCGTTGGTGGCTTTGTCGAGATCCAGGGCACGGCCGAAGGGGCTGCTTTCAGCCGCGCCGAGATGGACCAACTGATGCAACTGGCCGGCGACGGCATTGCCGAGCTGGTGCGCCTGCAGCAGGTCGCGCTGGCTGCGCCGTTGGTCAAGCGCTGACCATCGGGCAGAGGAGCGCGGCATGCGGCTGGTGTTGGCATCCAACAATGCAAAGAAGCTGAAGGAGCTGGGTGGCCTGTTCGCGCCGCGGGCAATCGAACTCGTCACCCAGGGTTCGCTGGGCGTGAGCGAGGCCGAGGAGCCGCACCACACCTTCATCGAAAACGCACTGGCCAAGGCGCGGCATGCCGCGGCGGCCACTGGCTGCGCGGCGATGTCGGACGACTCCGGCTTGTGCGTGGACGCGCTGGGTGGCCACCCGGGCGTGCAAAGCGCCGTTTTTGCGCCGGTGAACGTGTTGCCCGGTACCGAACGCGAGGCGCAGCGTGTCTTTCAGGATGCCGCGAACAACCAGTTGCTGCTGCAGCGCCTGCACAGCGTGACCGACCGCCGTGCCCGCTTCGTCTGCGCGCTGGTCGCACTGCGCTCGGCTGACGACCCCGAGCCTCTGATCGCCTTCGGTCGCTGGGAGGGCGAGATCCTCACCGCGCCGCAAGGCGAGGGCGGTTTTGGCTACGACCCGCTGATGTTCATCCCGGCGCTGGGCCGCAGCGTGGCGATGCTCGACGCTGGCGTCAAGAACGCCCATAGCCATCGCGCATTGGCTGCCGGGCAGATGCTCGCGCTGATGCGAAGCGCCTGGCAACTCGGTTGAGTCCTGCGCATGTCCTTGCCGCCGATCCATCCCGCCGAAAGCCAGGGCCCGGTGCCCGATGGCGCCAGTGCCGCGCAGCGCTTCCTGCGCGCCGGCACACTGCAGCTGGGCGCGCCGCCGCCGCTGTCGATCTACGTGCATCTACCGTGGTGTTTAAAGAAGTGCCCCTATTGCGACTTCAACTCGCATGAGTGGGCCCCCAAGACGCCTGCGGCGTCGCCCCCCCAAGGGGGAGCGTTCGGCTTGGGGCGGCCCGGCGCCGAACCTCTCAACGCGTTGCCCGAGGCTCGCTACCTTGATGCGCTGCGCGCCGACCTCGAAGCCAGCCTGCCGCTGGTCTGGTGTCGCAGCGTGCACTCCATCTTCATCGGTGGCGGCACGCCCAGCCTGTTCTCGCCCGACGCCATTGCCCGCCTGCTGAGCGACTTGCGCCAACTGCTGCCGTTGCAGCCCGGCTGCGAGGTCACGATGGAGGCCAACCCTGGCACCTTCGAGAAGGACCGCTTCCGCGCCTTCCATCAGGCCGGTGTCACGCGCCTGTCCATCGGCGTGCAGAGCTTCAATGACGACAAGCTGAAGGCCCTGGGCCGCGTGCACGACAGTGCGCAGGCGCTGGCCGCCGTCGAAGAAGCCGCGGCCACCTTTGGCACCTTCAACCTTGACCTGATGTACGCGCTGCCCGGCCAGACCCAGGCCGAGCTGGCCGCCGACCTGCGCACCGCGCTGCAGTTCAATCCACCGCACCTGTCGCTCTACCACCTGACGCTGGAGCCCAACACCGTCTTTGCCAGCCGCCCACCGGTGCTGCCCGACGACGACACCAGCGCCGCGATGCTGGACCAGGTGACCGACACGCTGGCCGCCGCCGGCATGGACCGCTACGAAGTCTCGGCCTATGCCCGCCCCGGCCACCGCTGCACCCACAACCTGAACTACTGGCAGTTCGGTGACTACCTGGGACTGGGCGCCGGTGCCCACGGCAAGCTCAGCTTCCCGCACCGCGTGGTCCGCCAGGTCAAGTGGCGCGAGCCGGCTGCCTACATGCGCGAAGCGCTGGCCGGCCGCGCCGTGTCCAACGAGGAGGAAGTCAGCCGCAAGGCGCTGCCCTTCGAGTTCATGCTGAACCTGCTGCGGCTGCGCCACGGCTTCGAGCCGGCGCTGTTCACCGAGCGCACGGGGCTGCCGCCGTCAGCCATCGCGGCTGGCCTGCAGCTGGCAAAGGCCAAGGGTCTGTTGGAGCAGGTGCAAGCGGAGACCGGGCCGCTGCTGCGCCCGACGGCGCGTGGGTTCGACTTTCTCAGCGATTTGCAGAGCTTGTTTCTGTGAGTCGGCGCAAGGCGGGCGTCTCGTTGTGTGAACCAGCGGTATGCGCGTAAAGGAGGGCATCGACTGGCACGAAATGCCGCGGAGGGCGGCACTGTGATGACCGCGAGATGTCAGAATCGGTCAAGGACTTGGAAGTTCCAACTAAGATAACGCATGTGTGCAGCGGTCTACTACATCCATTTCTCGGCGCCCGTACGTGAGAGCCCGCTGAGCCCGCGTGCCTTTGGCTCCGACAACTGGGGCAAAGTGAACTCGTTTGAACAGGTCGCCGCAATCGAGGACATCGGGATCGGTCCGTTGTTTGAGGACGGTATGGTCTACCGTGCCTTTGAGGCGGTATTTCGGCGAGGCGAGCCGTGGCATTCGACGGAATGGTTCAAATACAATAAGAAACTAATTGAGGCAGGACGTCCGCTTTGGAACTGCACGACCACAGACGCCTTGAAGGAGCGTCTTAACGGAGAGGTTCGTGCGCTTTACAGATCTATGCAGACGCATGGTTTTCTGGACCAGCGTACGATTGCTTCAAGGTTGGGCGACCAGAACTCCGATTTGCAAATATTTGGGACGAATTACCATTCATCCGTCGGTATCAACCATGAGATCAAGATCGGCATAGGCGAGCAAGGGGATCTGCTGTTCTTGGATGGTCGACACCGTTTGGCCGCTGCTAAGCTTTTGAAAATTGACCGCATCCCTGTAAGAGTGGTTTTTGTCCATCGGCGCTTTTTGGAGCTCAGAGTTCGGCATGTTGATCCGATGGCGATGGATCCGGAACAGGTGCGCCAAGTGGTTTCCCTTTATCTGAATGAATTACTTGAAAGAACGTTGATGATCGAATACATTGATTTTGACGGATACCTCGCTGCCACCAAAGCTGCTTCAAGCGGTCATTGGCGTAATGCGGCGGCCCGTTGGGATTACCACAAGACTGCCACCGATTTCATCCGCCTTTCCAAACCAAGTGCTCCCAACAAGGTGCTCGAGATGGGAACCATGGGGGTGTCTTTGGTGAAGGGTAGTGACACCATCGACTATGCGGAGAAGTGGAACTACCCCGGTTTTCGGCCGACGTTTTTGCACGATGCGCGCACCTTTCCCTGGCCGTTCAAGGACAAACATTATGATGTGTTTGTAGCTTTACGCGTGTTCCACCACCTTTTGCCCTATCAGAAGGAATGTTTCTTGGAAGCTAAGCGAATTGCCAAGAATATCATCTTGGTGGTGCCGGAGCAGTATGATGTTGCAGAGTTGAAGGCCACCTCTGCCGGAATATCGGAAGCACAGCTCACAGATTGGAATGGTGGAATCCCTCCGACGGTCTCTGCAAAGTACCCGGATTGGATTGGTAAAATTTATTATTGGAATGAAGAGGCGCTGGCAGCGTAACTCTGTTTGGCTTGGTGAGCGTTCGCGCCCAGTGCTGCGACTGCCGCTCGAAGGTGGTAGAAATTAAACCGGTTGCGCGCGTTCCGCGCCTTGTTCGCGCCGCGGTGTCGCAACTCCCCGAGCCTTCCGTGGTGAGACGGTGCTGAATCGAATTTGGGAAAAGAAATTCGATCGACTGACGGACAGGGGTGTTGCCCGAGCAATCCCGCGCGTTGCCGCGACACGCTGTTGGGGCTGCTGGTGATGCTTCGTTGTGGCGAGTTCTGCGCCCAGCTCATTTGACTGTCGAGCACAGGTCTTGCCGAATTCCGTAGGGAACTGAAGACCGCAGCGAACGGCCAGCCGTTAGACCCGGTTCAACAAGGCCCCGTGCGTCTGCCGCAACTTGTCCATCAAGTGACTGGCAATCTGGTTCAGCGGTAGAACCTCATCGGCGGCGCCGTGGTTGATGGCTTCGCGTGGCATGCCGAAGACCACGCAGGTCGCTTCGTCCTGGCAGATGTTGAAGCTGCCGGCGTCGCGCATGGTTTTCATTGCGCGGGCACCGTCGGCGCCCATGCCGGTCAGCATGATGCCGAAGGCGTTCTGCCCGACCACGCGGGCCGCGGATTCGAACAGCACTTCGACCGAAGGCTTGTGGCGGTTGACCGGCTCGCCGTCGCGCACGCGGGCGATGTAGTTGGCGCCTGAGCGTTCGACGCTGAGGTGCAGGCCGCCTGGCGCGATGTAGGCGTGGCCGGGCAGGATGCGTTCGCCGTCCGCCGCTTCCTTGACGCGGATCTTGCACAGGCCGTCCAGCCGAGCGGCATAGCTGCGCGTGAAGCCGGGCGGCATGTGCTGGGTGATGACCACGGCCGGCGAGTCCGGCGGCAGGTTGACCAGCACTTCCTTGGTGGCCTCGGTGCCGCCGGTGGAGGCGCCGATGAAGATCAGTTTCTCGGTCGACA